>JAYSXR010000133.1:0-1588 GCA_043717145.1 Chitinophagaceae bacterium
TACACCGGGAGTACACCAAAATCATTCTGATAGATGTGGTGGATGGCAAGCCGCCCATTGGGCAGTTGCCAGATACCAGCGAGGTGAAATACCGAATTACACCTCAATTTAAAAAAGGCCAAAACCCTGCAGCAGATTTACCACAGGAAACACTATTGCTTACATTGCCAGCCACAGTAAACCCTATGCAGATGCCACAACTAACAGGTGCTGGAATTGCATTAAGCCCCTACATGCGCAACAAAAAATATAGTGCTACAGAAGCCCGTAAACGCTACCTGTGGCTGGAGTTTGACCGCAAGCCCGATGATGATAACGATGATCTTTTTGCCAGGGTGCTGGCCTATGCACCCGACCAGCTTATCAGCAACAATGACCCTTCACTGCTGGAAGTAACGGAAGAAAGTAACCTTACACTTGATCCGGAATACATCCGGGTAATTACACCTGCCAGCGGACACGAACATGCAGGTTTGAACGCTATGCAGAAAATGGAAAAATCATTGGATAAAGACAGGCATTACTATGTGTTGCCCCTACCGCCCGGCCTGCATCATGAAAGCCCTGAACTATTTGGTTTCTTCACGTATGAATTCCGTTTTGGCCACAGTGACCGCTTGTGGAGTACTGCTCATGGCCGCTTTGGACGTGCATTGCGTGTTGCCGGATTGCAACATCCTGCACCCAATATGCTACCAATGGTTAACAGGGATGAAATAAAAATATTGGTTTCAGCTCCGTTTGCTAAAGCACTTGTTAATGGTAAAAATGTAACCAGCAATCCGCCACGTACCAATATCTGGTGCCTGCTATATGCACAGGTAAAACAAGCTGATGGATTAGACTATAGAAATATTTTACTGGATGAAAAAAGGCTGCTTAGGAAATCTCCATCCCGGTTTAGAAAAATATTTGAAGAAAAAATGGTAATTGTTGCTAACGACCCGGTAAAAATAAGAGACTTGCAACATGAAATGGTGCAAAGTATTACAGTAGATAATGAAGCTACCTGGCAGGCTTATGGTGAATGGGACAATAATGAAGTTGCCGAACTGTTGTACCTGTATGGCCTGCCCGGTGATTCGCCGCTGAGTATATTGTGCGTGGAAGTGTTTGGACAGATTACCAATATTGTTGAACACATCAACGATATCCACCAAAAGAAAGAAGAACTTATTGAAAGTATTGCCACTAATTACGATCAGTTTTTAGCTGCAGACATGCAGGGAGAAACTTTCAAAAAACTCGACATGCAGTTTCCTGTTAAGCCAGACACTGATCCGCTTAATACTCAACTTGGTTTCCATCGGATCTTACGAACTTCTCCGCTTACAGAAGTTCCATTTATTTGTTGTGCAGATTGTTAGTCTATAAATTTATCAGGTGTCACTCAGTAAACAACTATTTAAATTTTGTGTTTAAAATAATTAATACCGCTATATTGATAGCCGGGGCTTTTGCATTTTATTTTAAATCTTTTTTAATTCGGGGGCTTTCGGCTATACGACATAATGTTTGGCGTTCGCTATTTGTCCACAGCCGAAAAGCGAATAATTATTTTTCTAAATTTTCTTTCAGTTTTAAAAGT
>JAYSXR010000134.1:0-45893 GCA_043717145.1 Chitinophagaceae bacterium
AATGATGTGCAACTGCAAAACATAATTGTAGTCGCACCCTCTGCAGAGGCCGCACAACTGGAAGGAAGCAAAGCCTTTAGTAAAAAATTTATGCAACGGCATAATATTCCAACAGCAATTTACGCAGAATTTACATCGGTTAATTTTGAAGAAGGGAAAAAATACATTGCGCAACATTCTTTACCGGTTGTTTTAAAAGCAGATGGATTGGCTGCAGGAAAAGGTGTGGTAATTGTTAACTCACACGAAGAAGCTTTACAGGTGTTTGAAGAGATGATCATCCACAAACAATTTGGTGAAGCCAGCAGTAAAGTAGTCATCGAAGAATTTTTACAGGGTATTGAAGTAAGTGTGTTTGCATTAACCGATGGAACACATTACCAGGTCATCGGCCACGCAAAAGATTATAAGCGCATTGATGAAGGCGATACCGGCTTAAACACAGGTGGTATGGGTTGTGTAAGTCCTGTACCTTTTATGGATGAAGCTTTCATGCAAACGGTTGAAGCAAAAATTATCAGGCCAACCGTGAATGGATTGGCAGAGGAAAATTTAACATATCATGGTTTCATTTTTTTTGGGTTGATGAATGTAAACGGCAAGCCATTCTTAATCGAATACAATTGCCGTATGGGCGATCCGGAAACAGAAGTAGTGATGCCGAGATTGCAAACAGACCTGGTTGCTTTATTTGCTGCGATGGACAATGGCACGTTAGTTGATACTAATATTTCTTTTGATCAAAGAAGTTGCGCAACCGTAATGGCAGTAAGTGGTGGGTACCCCGGGGAGTACAAAAAAGATTTTCTAATTAGCGGATTAGCTAATTGGCATGTAGACAACACTTCTTTTATTTTTCATGCAGGAACCAAAATAATTAATGAGTCTGTTGTAACAAATGGCGGAAGGGTATTGGCAGTAACCTCATACGGAAATACGATTGCAGAAGCAGTAATAACATCAAAAAAAATATTGGAAAAAATTTCATTTGAAGGAATGTATTTCAGGAAAGATATTGGGTATGAATTTGAATGAAATCTTGAATAGTGAGTATGGATTGCGGCTAAATTTTACCCGTTAACCACGCACCATTGCCTGCTTACCACTCACGATTCACCACTAACGCCTCAGGATTCTCTAAAAACCCCGAAAAATCAGTATTTTGGCTTTGTTAATTCAACTAATTTCAGTCACCTTTGCAGTCATTCATTAACACATTCGAACTTTTTATATACAATGGGATTGTTTAACTTTTTTACGCAGGAGATTGCCATGGATCTGGGTACGGCCAATACCCTTATCATACATAACGATGAGGTAGTGGTAAATGAGCCTTCAATTATTGCCCTTAACAGGAATAATATGAAGGAAGTACTGGCCGTGGGCAAGAAAGCCTTGATGATGCACGAAAAGACGCACGAAAGTATACGCACCGTGCGCCCTCTTAAAGATGGGGTGATCGCCGATTTTAATGCAGCCGAACTGATGATCAGGGAGTTGATCAAAATGATTTATCCTAAAAAACCTCTTTTCCCGCCCAGCTGGCGGATGGTTATCTGTATCCCCTCCTCTATTACCGAAGTAGAAAAACGTGCCGTTCGCGATAGTGCCGAGCAGGCAGGTGCCAAAGAAGTATATATGATCCATGAGCCCATGGCAGCCGCTTTGGGTATTGGTATTGATGTGGAAGAACCCGTTGGTAATATGATCATTGATATTGGAGGTGGTACTACCGGTATTACCGTAATAGCCCTGGCAGGTATTGTTTGCGACCAGAGTATCCGTATTGCCGGTGATGAATTTACAGCTGATATTATGGAAGCCCTTCGCCGTTACCATAGCTTATTAATTGGTGAGCGGACGGCTGAACAAATCAAGATCAATGTAGGTGCAGCAATGAAAGACCTAGATAACCCACCGGATGATTTGCCGGTAAACGGTCGTGACCTGGTAACAGGTATCCCAAAGCAGATTATGGTTAGCTACCAGGAAATTGCCGAAGCATTAGACAAGAGTATTTTTAAAATTGAAGAAGCTATCCTCAAAGCCCTTGAAACCACGCCACCCGAACTGGCAGCAGATATTTACCGCAGAGGTTTATACCTTACCGGTGGCGGCGCATTGTTGCGCGGCCTTGATAAAAGATTAAGTGCTAAAATAAAATTACCGGTACATGTTGCAGATGACCCATTGAAAAGTGTGGTACGCGGAACAGGATTAGCCTTAAAGAATTACCAGCGGTTCCCTTTTATTATGAGATAACTTGCATTCTGGATACTGCATACTAGATTTGGGTAAACGCAGATTTGGATAACAGCCACCCTTATCCAGCATCCAGCATCCAGAAACTATTCTGTTTTGAAAAACATCTTCCTCTTTATACGACAATACTTCACCTTTCTCAGCTTTTTGCTGTTACAGGTTCTTGCTATTGTAATGTTGGGCAAGGCCAGTAAAACCCATCAATCATTTTTTGCGTCTGCGGCCAATGAAGTTACTGGCAGTTTCGACTCACGCTACAGCAATCTTCGCAGTTATTTTGGCTTACATGAAACCAACCGTTTGCTGGCTGAAGAAAATGCACGTTTACGTAACCTGCTTCCTACAAATTTTCTCCCTCCCAACAGCGGCAAAAAATATGTAATTGATTCTTTAATCAAAGACAGCCTGGGCCTTGTGCGTAAATTCACATTCCTGCCGGCAAAAGTGGTTGGCAATACCTATACATTACAGGCTAATTTTTTAATGCTGGAAAGGGGATCGGCACAGGGCGTAATAAAAGGAATGGCTGTAACCGGGCCTGAAGGCATTGTGGGTGTGGTGGTTGAAGCAAGTGCCAATTACAGTCGTGTTATGAGTTTATTACACCGCAACAGTAAAGTAAGTGCCATGCTTAAAAAAGACAATAGTGCTGGCACTATTGAATGGGATGGCACTGATCCATCTTATCTATTACTTAAAAATGTTACCAAAGGCGCTAAAGTAAGTAAAGGCGATACGGTGGTAACCAGTAATTATTCTGCTAATTTTCCACCTCATTTAATGATTGGGACTGTTGCAGCCATCGCCTCCGAATCGTCGAGTAATTTTTATACGCTGAAAATAAAAACGACTACCAATTTCTACAATATACAATATGTGTACCTGATTGAAAATACACGATATACTGAACAGGTGCAACTAGAAACAAATCCCTCAAAAATACCATGAGCAGCCTGCTGAAAAATATTATCCGCTTTATACTGTTTATCGTCTTTCAGGTATTTATCCTCAATGAGGTTCCACCGCTGCACCGGTTCATTGTTCCTTATTTATATTTTTTATACATCCTGTGGCTGCCTTTTAAGCTAAACCGTTTTGCGTTATTGGTAATCAGTTTCATATTCGGCCTTACCCTGGATTATTTTACCGGAACGCCCGGCCTTCACGCAGCACCCTGTACATTGATCGCTTATCTCCGCCCCTTTCTGCTTAACTTATTAATACCCCAGGAAACCACCGAACAGAGTTATGTGGAACCCGGGCCAAAAAGTATGGGTTGGGCACCATATGGTTTATACATTGGCATCCTCACTTTCATCCATCATTTTTATTTAGTACTGATTGAATGGCTGCAGTTTGGCAACCTCATTTATTTTATCGGTAAAGTTTTAGGCACCACAGCTATTAGTTTATTGATGATTTTTATTGTGGAACTGTTATTTACAAGAATTGGCAGATACCGCTCAAATACTGCTTAATACACCTCAATCCTGGCTATCATCGATGATCTGTTAACTATGGTTGATGAACTACCTTGCCGATCACACCCAAGCACAATTTTTTTTATGACTGATTGATACAAACAGCGAATCAATTCAGCAACTTTGTACAAATAAGTCAACACCACTCATTTCATCCATCTTAGTTAACAAGTATGCCGGTATTTAATCAAAGCAGGGGCCGCATTGTACAGATCATTTTTGCCTTGGTTTTTTTGGTCATTATTGGCCAACTCGTAAACCTGCAGCTTTTTTCTGTGAAATATAAATTGGCTGCGGAGAATAATGCCATCCTGCGTAAAATTATTTATCCCGACCGTGGCATAATTTTCGACCGTAAAAGAAGGGCTATCCTCGAAAATTCAAACAGTTACGACCTGGTAGTTATTCCTTCGGAAACTAAAGGCGTAGATACTTTTTCTTTTTGCCGCCTAATAAATATTGACACTGCCGAGTACAAGAAAAGGATGCGCGAGCTCACTTTTAAGAACGGCTATGTAAAACCCAGCATTTTTGAGCCTTTACTTTCTATTGAAATGTTTGCCCGGCTGAATGAGAACATTTACAAGTACCCCGGGTTTTCTCTGACCGAACGTTCTGTACGAACTTATCCCTACCGGGTTGCAGCACATGTATTGGGGTATATTCGCGAAGTTGATACCACCTATCTCAGAAAACACAAAGACGAAGGTTACCAGATAGGTGATTATGCTGGTCGTACAGGTTTGGAAAGTTTTTATGAAAAAGTATTGATGGGACAAAGAGGTGTGAAGAATTTTATACGGGATAATAAAAGCCGGATACAGGGTGCCTATGAAAATGGTATTTATGATACAGCCGCCGTTGCAGGAAAAAACATGCACCTGAGCCTGGATGTGGAACTACAGAAACTCGGCGAAAAACTAATGAGCAATAAAGTGGGAAGCATTGTAGCGATCGACCCGAAAACAGGTGGCATCTTATGCATGATCAGTGCGCCCACTTATGACCCTAATTACTTAACAGGAAGCGAACAAAAAAAACATTTTTCCGATCTTACCTTCGATCCCCGCCTGCCTTTTAATAACCGCGCCCTCGGTACAAAATATGCTCCTGGTTCTACATTTAAGACGGTTGTAGGTATTATTGGTTTAACGGAAGGTGTAATTGATGAAAGAACGACTGTTGTTTGTCCCGGCTATTTTACAGGTTGCGGAACCGGCAAACCCAAATGCCTTGATAAAGGTACTTTCCAGTTTACAGGTGCTGTCGCGCATAGCGATAATAGTTATTTTTCAACTGTTTATAAAAGACTGATGGAAGAGTCAAAATATCCCAGTACAGACAGTGCCTTGTCTGCATTTAATGTGTACGCTAAGAGTTTTGGCCTTGGTCATAAATTAGGCGTAGATCTTCCTTCAGAACTAAATGGCCTTTTACCGGCGGGCGCTAATTACCGGAAAGAGTTTGGACCTAGGCTGTTTCCCTGCAATCTTATTTCAAATGCTATAGGACAGGGAAAAGTGGAGACCACGCTGATACAATTGGCCAATGCTATGGCCATCATTTCCAACCGAGGCTGGTATTATACACCACACCTGGTAGATTCTATTGAAGGTGGAGATGAATACAATATGCTTGATGCGTATACAATAAAACACTACACAGATAAAAGAATCCCTGATACTGTTTTCTCTGCTGTACAGGATGGCATGCAGGCGGTAATGGAATATGGCACAGCTGTAAGGTCAAGAATTTCTGACATCATCATTTGTGGAAAAACAGGAACCGTTGAAAACTATGCAAAAGTAAATGGTGTTGTAAAAAAACAACCCGACCATTCCTTCTTTGGCGGTTTCGCCCCAAGGAATAATCCAAGAATTGCTATCGCAGTTATTTGCGAAAATTCCGACCAGGGAGCCCGTGTAGCGGCACCTATTGCCAGCTTAATGATAGAAAAATATATAAAGGATTCCATTCGTGGTGCTGAAAGACAGGCCATGGAATTAGAATATACAAACCGTGTTTACATACCACCTGTTATGCGTATGGAAATTGCCAAAAAAGATTCCCTGAAAAAAGTAAAAGAGAATGAACAGTTATTACAGCAAAAACTAAATAAAAAAGAAGCTGATGATTCTACTGCTGATGAAAGTCTCCAGCCCGAACCTGAACCAAAAACGGTTACACCACCGATAAAGAATATCCCTGTTCCAAAAAGAAAAGCTGATAAAATGACAGCTGCTTTGATCATAGATGAACGGAAGAATAAAAAGACTAACAATAAATGAGTACCCGCAATAACATATCATCACAGGGTGTTGACTGGACGATAGTCTGGTTATATGCCATATTGGTTTCAATCGGTATTCTTTGCATTTTTATGGTAGAGTACAGGACCGATACCAACTGGCTGCAAACTTTTCTGGGTGGTAAAACCAATTACAGCAAGCAATTAATCTTTGCCGGATTTTGCACGTTGATTGCCACTTTTATTTTATTAACTGATAGTAAATTATTTACAGCACTAGCCAACCTGCTATACGCATTTGGTATTGTGCTGATGCTGGCAACATTTGTACTGGGAAAAAATATTAATGGTTCAAAAAGCTGGATACCAATTGGTGGCGGCTTTAACCTGCAACCGGCAGAATTATGCAAAATCTTTACTGCATTGGCACTTGCCAAATTTTTATCGAGGCAAGAAACAGAATTCAGTAACATCAGGTCGCAATTAATTGGAGGGTTGATCGCCATTGCACCCGCTATATTATCTATCTTGCAACATGAGTTGGGACTGGCCCTTGTGTATTCCGCTTTTCTGGTCGCCATGTACCGTGAAGGCTTGCCAGCGCAGATATTGATTTTCGGCTCATCATTTGCCATACTGGTGGTGGCTACCCTAATACTCGACCCGAATGTATTGGCTTTATCATTAACAGCTATTGCGGCTATCCTTATTTTTTTATTGCGTAAACAGATCAAAAAGAGCCGTCAGTTACTGATAATAATAGTAGGTGTCTGGCTGTTTTGTGTGGGTACACAAAGGTTTGTTGTTCCGTATATTTTCAATAATGTATTGGAGTGTTATCAGAGTACCCGCATTTATAGCATGGTGGGTAAAGAATACGACTGTGGTAAGAATAAAAAATCGGAAAGAAAGCAGGGCGAGAAAGCTGCCAGAAAACCAGATGACTATAATGTACGGCAAAGTAAAATAGCCATCGGCTCCGGCGGCTTAACCGGAAGGGGGTTTTTAAAGGGTACACAAACCCGCGGAAAATATGTTCCGGAACAACACACGGATTTTATTTTTACCTCGTTGGGTGAGGCATTCGGATTTATCGGCTGTTTTGCATTTTTAGCTATTTATCTTTTTTTGTTATACCGGATCGTGCGAATGGCAGAACGGCAACGAAGTACATTTAGCAGGGTGTATGCCTATAGTGTAGCCAGTATTATTTTCTTTCATATAGCCGTAAACGTGAGCATGACCATTGGTTTATTTCCCATCGTTGGTATACCCTTGCCATTAATTAGTTATGGGGGATCATCATTGTTGACCTTTACGATATTAATTTTTATTTTATTGAGATTGGATGCCGACCGGCAGATGGTGCTGAGGTAACACCCCTAAACCATTGAACAGGGAATTAGCTATCTGCTTGCTAGTTCGTCAATCGTTACCTTTGTTTTTAAACCAAATAATATTCCCCCTATAGGGGATTAGGTGTATGCAGATAATTCCACTTTCAGAAGGTGCTTTCACCATAGATAAAACCAAAGTCTTCCTTCCCTTCAATGCCGGCACGGAAGAACTTAACAGCAGGCCCGTTGGCAGTTTATTGGTAGAAATACAGCCTTTTGTTATTGTTACAGCCAATGATGTAATTTTATTGGATACGGGTTTAGGATATAATGGTCCCGATGGAAAATCCCAATTACATAATAATCTGAATAAGGCTGGCATCAATCCATCGCAGGTTACGAAAGTATTCATGAGTCATCTGCATAAAGACCATGCAGGGGGAATAACTATTAAAGATGTGCAAACGAATGAAAGTTTTATCAGTTTTCCGTATGCAACCTGGTATATACAACGAAGAGAATTTGAGTATGCTTTAGAAGTAGGTACCCCATCTTATATCATTGATGATTTTAGCTTACTTAAACAATTTAGCCGTGTAGTGTGGCTAACAGAAGATGATGGCTGGATAGATAATTATATCCATTACCAGGTAACCGGCGCGCATAGTAAGTTTCACCAGGTATGTTGGATAGAAGAAAACGGGCAGAAGGTTTTTTTCGGTGGCGACGTGGCCCCGCAACTGCAACAAATGAAAAGCCGCTTCATTGCCAAATATGATTTTGATGGAAAAAAATGTATGGAACTCCGTAAGCAATGGTGGGAAGAGGGACAAAAAGAAAACTGGACATTTTTATTTTATCATGATATCAAATCACCGGTCTGGCCTGTATAGAGAGAACCGTAAAGCCTATGACGTGAATCGTAAGCAAGGAAGCACATCATCAGTTAACGTCCTTTTGTTTATTTCGGTTCTGTATCCTTTTCTGCAATTCTTTTTTCAACACATTATTAAAATCACGGTCAACAGACAATACTTTATTTACACGGTCATCGGTATTGAGCACTTTCTTAAAATCGTTTTTATACTTTTTTCTGATATTGAGTACATTCTCCTCAAAAGTTAATATATCATCTTTACGTTCTTGTCTGGCCTTTTTGACTTCCCCGAGGTAATTATAATAAATGGGCCAGAATTTTTGTGCCTCATCTGGGCTAAGTGCTAATTCCTTTGTAACAAAAGCAATCTTCAATGCCTGTATATTATTACCTGCCGGCGGGGTATCAGCCAGCTGGGAAAATCCCAGGAAAGAAATACATAATAAGATTATGATGAGTATGTTTGCTTTTTTCATGATTAATTATTCTTTACAGGAGCCGCTGTTTCTGCCAGCTCCGTATTTTCTTTAAGATATTGATCCAGCTCTTCATCACTCAACAGCTGGATATTTGTTTTTACATCACTCAATGTTTCTTCTCCTGCCGATATGGTGGATTCAGGGGTAGTAGCCACATAATGTTCAGGGCTATTCAAGTATTTCACCAGTTCATCCTCGCTCACCTTATTTAATCCGGAAGATACATCGAGGTGATTAAATTTTTCATACTCTAGGTAACTGTTATTATCCGTAAACAAAAAAGCGCCTGTTACCAATATACCCGCTACTACAGCTGCTGCAGCATATTGCATCCATCGTCTAGCAGTTTTAAGGCGTACAACACCGGCTTCTTTCTTTTGCCTTACTACGGAAGAAATGCATTGACCCTTCTCAAAATAGCCGATTGGCACATTGTAAATTTCCTCTTTGCTAATCATGTTCAATAGCGGGGCTATCTCTTCTAGTTCTGCCTTTATCTCATTAGATGTAGTATTGGGCTGTTTTACTTTCGACAGAATATCATTAGCTAATCCATCAAAATAGCCGGAAGGAACCTGGTAAGCATTTGTATTTACCAAAGCGGGCATCAGATCATCTGCTGCATGTATCCTTTTTATAATGGCATTCGCCAACACATCAAAATACCCTGCCGGAACGGTAAATGGGTTTATTAACTCCATTCGCGCCATAAAGGGGCTGATACTGCTTAACTCTGCTAATATTTGTTGTCGCTCT
The DNA here is from genome assembly GCA_043717145.1 of Chitinophagaceae bacterium. Classification (GTDB taxonomy): domain Bacteria; phylum Bacteroidota; class Bacteroidia; order Chitinophagales; family Chitinophagaceae; genus Sediminibacterium. The sequence continues at coordinate 9,441 of JAYSXR010000134.1, forward strand.
TCCATTTTATCACACTTATTGACCCTAAACAAGGACAAAAGTTTAATAATTTTTGATGAATTCCTCTATTTTCTTGGCTGCGTGGTGGTAACTGGCTTTCAAAGCGCCTTCACTTGTATCCAGAATCCGGCTCATTTCCTGGTAAGGAAGCTCGTCGAAATACCGGAGATTGAATACGATCCGCTGTTTTTCGGGTAATTGCTGAATGGCTACCTGGAGCTTCCATTCTAATTTATTAGCATCGAAATGGGTATCGGCTTTTACTTTATTACTCAATCCGCTTTCTACATCACTCAGGCTTACTGTGCTCCTTCTTTTTTGTTGTTCTAGAAAACTAAGTCCCTCATTCGTTGCAATGCGGTATAGCCAGGTATATAGCTGGCTGTCTTCCCTGAACTTTTCGAGCCCGTTCCATACTTTAATAAACATATTTTGTAATACATCATTCGCATCATCATGGTCAACCACCAGCCTGCGTACATGCCAGTAAAGTTTTTCCTGGTATTTTTTGATAATGGCCGTAAATGCCTTTTCTTTTGTGGCAGCCTCTTTAAATTGAAACAATAACTCCTTATCATCAGGGTGCATGCCGGGGTATTTTCAATAAATATAATAAACTGCTGTTGGATAAGCTGAAAGAGATAAAGTTTAATCTGCCGGACAAATCATCTTTTTAACTAACACACATTAGCTACTTAAACAATCATTTACCATTGCCATTATTTTTTTTGTTAGTTTATTTTTAAGCAATTGGAGTAACTTGGTCGCCAGTAAGCAACTATGTCCTCTTCTCAATATATCAACAACTTTAAACGGAATGTAACAGACAAATACACCATTTACAATAGTCTGTTTGCAGCATTACCTTTTTCAGGCATTGCCAATGTGGGTGCATTATTACCCATATTGCTACAGGCGTGTATAGATGGTTATGCAGATGGAAAGAATCCCATGCAGATTATTGATGAATTTTTTCAGCAGCATACCAATGTAAAAACAGAGGCTGAAAAAGTTGACCGCCTCTTTAAATTCGCACAATACATAGAACGGCAGGTTGTATTATTTGATGCAATTGAAGATGCTGCATTTACCACCGTAAATAATATTGATGGCCCCGGTAGTTTAAAAGCCTTGTTTAACGAAGCTGCTTTTGCCGGTAAAACACAGGCATTAAAAAATAAGCTACGCAAGTTTAAAGTTCGGGTGGTACTTACAGCGCACCCCACCCAGTTTTATCCGGGTAGTGTACTGGGTATTATTCATGATATGAATGAGGCAATCAGCAAAAACGATTTTCATACCATTAATCTTTATATTCAGCAACTGGGTATTACACCATTCTTTAATAAAAAACAACCTACACCTTATGATGAGGCCTTAAACCTAATGTGGTACTTAGAAAATATCCTGTATCATTCAATAGGCAATATTTATAATTTTATTGAACGCGAAGTTTTCGATAACCACTTTGATGGCGACAACCCTTTTATCGAATTAGGTTTCTGGCCCGGTGGCGACAGGGATGGCAACCCATTTGTAAATGCGGCTACAACTATCAAAGTAGCGGAAGCTTTGCGTAGTGCCATTATTGTCTGCTATTATCGCGACGTACGAAAACTTACACGCAGGTTAACTTTTACCGGGGTAGATGTAATGATCCATCACCTGGAAGAACAATTGTATGAAAATGTTTTCCGGCCAAAAGAAAGTAAACGTATCACTACCGAAGAATTGTTGCAGCAATTGGTTGATATGCGTGCCCTGGTAATTGCACAACACCATTCGTTATACATACAAAGATTAGATAGCCTCATACATAAAGTAAAAATATTCGGTACACATTTTGCTGCCCTCGATATCAGGCAGGATAGCCGTATACATACACAGGTACTGTGGCAGATTAATACCGAACTGAAAGCAAAGGATAGTGCGGGTATTTTACCTGATAACTACACCGGACTCTCGGCGGAAGAAAAAATAAATGTCCTTGCTTCATTAAAAGCATCATTAGATCCCGAACTTTTTTCAGATGCGATTACAAAAGATACTCTGCAAAGTATCTATGCAATGAATACTGTTCAACAGGCGAACGGAGAAGCAGGCTGCCAGCGATACATTATTAGCAATTGCCAGAACGCAGTGAATGTGATGGAAGTGTATGCACTTTTTTGTTTGTGTGGATGGGTCGCCGAAAGCTTAACGGTTGACATTGTTCCTCTGTTTGAAACGATTGACGACCTGCGGGAAGCAGAAACCATCATGGAATTTTTGTACACACTGCCGGTATATAAACAACACCTCCAACTGCGCCAGCAAAACCAAACCATCATGCTGGGCTTTAGCGATGGTACAAAAGATGGCGGATACCTGCAGGCCAACTGGAGTATTTATACTGCCAAGGAAAATCTTACAGCTATTTCCAGGAAATATAATATCAAAGCAAAATTTTTTGATGGGCGCGGCGGACCGCCATCACGTGGCGGTGGCAAGACAAATAAATTTTATGCATCACTTGGAAATAAGATTGAAAATGAAGAAATACAATTAACCATACAGGGACAAACCATTACTTCCAATTTTGGTACTATCCAGTCTTCTCGATATAATTTAGAGCAGCTGTTAAGTGCCGGTATCAGTAATGAATTGTTTGCCGACACAAGGATGCAGTTATCGCAGCACGAACGGAATTTACTGGAAGAACTGGGTAGCATCAGTTATCAAACCTACCAATCATTCAAAATACATCCACTATTTCTTTTGTACCTGCAGCAATTCAGTCCGCTTAATTATTATAGCAAGAGTAATATCGCAAGTCGCCCCGCCAAACGTGGTGGCAGCGGTGGTTTACGCTTTGAGGATTTACGCGCAGTGCCGTTTGTAGGCAGCTGGAGCCAGTTAAAACAAAATGTGCCCGGTTATTTTGGGGTAGGCACTGCTCTACAGAAAATGAAAGAAAAAGGGTTGTGGGAAGATGTAAAAGCAATGTTCAGGAATGTGCTCTTTTTCAGAACCTTGATTGATAATAGTATGATGAGCATGCTCAAATCATCTTTTGCACTAACCCAATACATAAAAGACGATCCGCAATATGGCGCCATCTGGGAGCTGATTAAAAAGGAATTCGATCTTACCGCAACACTGGTATTGGAGTTATCCGATTCAAGTGAACTTATGCAGGACGATAAAACCGGCCGTGCCTCCATTCAAATGCGCGATAAGATTGTATTGCCTTTATTAACCATACAGCAATACGCACTCCACCAACTCCATGAAAAAACAGTCACCCCTGAAATGAAAGAAGTGTATGAGAAATTAATTACACGCAGTATGTTTGGGATTATTAATGCAGCAAGAAATTCTGCTTAACGGTTGGCACGTAAAAGCAGCCTTAACGTTCCATCCACATAGGAAATAATATATCTAACTTTAAACAGTTAAAGTATTTCATTCAAAAATTTAAGGCTTAAGCGTATTATCCTTCCACCTCCACAAATGCAAACAGGCATATGTTCTATAGGGGCTCCATTTAGCAGACAGTTTCAGCATTTTTCCCTTCATACCTTTTTTATCAGCTGCATCCAACTTATATAGTTTTGTCATGGCTTGTTGAATACCCAGGTCATCTACTGCAAATACATCTTCACGGCCTAAGGTAAACATCAATAACATTTCAACCGACCATTTTCCAACCCCTTTAATTTGCACCAGCAAGTCGATGATCTCTTCATTGCTCATCGCCAGTAATTTTTTATCTGTGATTTTGTGTTCGATGCAGAAACTGGCCACATTTTGCACATAGCTAACTTTTGCATTGCTTAACCCAATACCGCGCAAAGCGCCAAACGGGGTATCTAATACCTGTTGCGGTCTGGGTTCTTTGCCTTTATATAATTCTAAAAACCGTTTAAATATAACTTTCGCCACTTTGGTACTCAATTGCTGACTGATGATACTCGCCATTATCCGCACCGGAATATTTGGATGCAGTTTTAATTCATGTACTTCTTCCCCAATAGTTTTGGCTAATTTTTTGTCTTTCTGCAAATGAGCAATGTATTCCATGAGGTTAAGTTAATTAATTTGCATGCTGATGCAAAGAGAAATTCAAGTAACGGCAGACGGTTCACACACCATTGCCATACCGGAGATAAAGGTCACTTATCACAGTCACCACGGTGCCATTGAAGAAAGTATGCATGTGTATATCAAAGCCGGCCTCCATACCCTGTTATTCAACCCACAACACCTCACCCCGCTATCCATTCTCGAAATAGGTTTTGGTACCGGCCTTAACGCATTACTCAGTTTACGAGAAGCCAACGCAGTACAACAACATATTCAATATACCGCTATAGAACCCTTTCCATTATCATCAACAGAGGTATCGCAGATTAATCATGGCAACCTGCTTTCCCTGCAGGAAGATTTTTTACACATACATCAGGCAAATTGGGAGCAGGATATTATTATCAATAAATATTTTTCGCTGAAAAAAATGAACCGCTCATTATCCCAACCCCTCAATATTTCTGCTGTGAATTGTATTTATTTTGATGCTTTCTCCCCCACAGTGCAGCCGGAGTTATGGACAAAAGCTGTTTTCGAAGAAATGAACCAGCTGTTGGTTACAGGCGGCATTCTTGTAACCTATTGCAGCAAAACCGCTGTTCGCAAGGCATTGGAAGCAGCCGGTTTTACCATTGCAAAAATACCTGGCCCATATGGAAAAAGAGACATTGTAAGGGCAGAGAAGCGGAATAAGATGAGCTAACCATGCATCGAAAGTTAGGTACAAATTCTTAAAAGGGAAAGTGCCCCGTTATCAAGCTAATTTTAAGTAGCTTCAATCAAACAAAAGACAATGAGACCTAGCCAAGCCAATCTAACCATCTTAACCATCTTATTTTTTTTAACCTTTTCACTCCTCACCAAAGCCCAGAACAAAGACGAGCAGGCTATCCGAAACATTCTCGCTGCCCAAACCCAGCAATGGAACAAAGGAAATATTGAAGGTTTTATGAAAGGGTACTGGGAAAACGATAGCCTTTTATTTGTAGGGAAATCCGGGGCTAAATATGGCTACCAAAATACTTTACAGAATTATAAGAAAAATTATCCGGATACGATAGCCATGGGTAAACTGAGTTTTCATATACTAAAAGTACAGCAGCTCGCACCCGATTGTTATTTTGTTTTGGGCAAATGGATGTTACACAGAAGCATCGGTAACCTAGATGGACATTACACACTGCTGTTCAGGAAGATGAACCAAAAATGGATAATTGTAGCCGACCATAGCAGTTGACGTAATATTTTGATCTATCGAACGACTTATCTATAAACAAAACTAAACTTCAGCATTATGACACTTATTATACTCGGCATTATCTTATTAATTGCCGGAATCGCCATCAGCAAACAGCAAAGGGAAGAACTGCATAAAGTAGCCAACGGCCTGCGTGTTGCGGCATTGGCTTTCATCATCATCGGCCTTCTTACTGCCTGCATTAAGCAGATAGATGCCGGGCAAATTGGTGTAAAATCTTTGTTTGGTAAAGTGGATGACCAAATCCTTACCAGTGGTTTGAACCTGGTGAACCCATTAGTTGATGTAAAAACAATCGATATTAAAACACAGAACTATACCATGAGTGGTATACACGATGAAGGCGATAAAGCCGGCGATGATGCCATACGCGTATTAACAGCTGATGGACTGGAAGTGGTGATAGACCTTACCGTTCTGTATCGTGTAATCAGTACTGAAGCACCCAGGATTGTGAAAGAAACGGGATTGGATTACAGGGATAAAATTGTTCGTCCGCTTACCCGTACAAAGATCAGGGACAACTCGGTTTATTTTACCGCGATTGACCTTTACTCTACCAAAAGGGACCTTTTTCAAGGCCGGATATTTAAAAGTATTGAAGAAGATTTCAAAAAGCGTGGATTGGTGCTCGAACAATTATTAGTGCGCAACATCACACTGCCAGCCACTGTAAAAGGATCCATAGAAGAAAAGATAAAAGCAGAGCAAGATGCGCAGAAAATGGAATTTGTACTGCAAAAAGAAAAACAGGAAGCTGAACGTAAAAGAGTGGAGGCTCAGGGTATAGCGGATTATCAGAAGATCATCAGTTCCGGTTTGGGCGATAAACAGTTACAGTATGAACAGATACAGATCATGAAAGGGCTGATTACGTCACCAAATGCAAAAGTAATTATTATGGGTAGCGGAAAAACACCAGTGATACTGGATACAAAAGATGGGAAGAATTAATCACTGATTTCGCTAATTTTTATATGAACTATATTATTCTAATACATGCGCGAATAAATTAGTATTAATCTGAGCATGTATGGCGATGCATTTTATACCCGTTTAAGCCTCCTGCCTGATTTGCGAAACCTGTAATCCCATTAATCTCGCAAAAACCAGGTGACCACAAAAAACACCGATCACAGAAGAAAAAATATCTAGATAGTCAAATGTGCGCCCAAAAATGGGGATGAGCTGCAGGTACTCATTAAAGATCACTAATAACAATCCAAAATAACAGGTAAACGCCAGGTCTCGATGTGTTTCTAAACGAAAAAAACGTTGAAAGAATAAACAGGCACCAAAGGGCAGTAAAAATGAGCCAACCAGGTTTGGTGCAAAGCCAACCAAAGGTTTTATCGAAGCCGGTATATGAACAAACGGACGGATAATAAATTTCACAGTCCAAATTAACAGGGTGCCTAGAATCAGCATCCATTTTGAAACGTTTTTCAGGTACATGGGTTACATGGGTTTCATCCATGAAAATACACAAAAGGCTCTGCAATAGTTTATATCTGCTAAAAGCTATTTTCCTGAAACGGGGATACTATTGAAAAGTTATTTTTCAAAATCAATGGGCTTTTTCCATAAACGGATCACCCACCAAAGAAAGCCAACAAGGCTAGCAATAAACCATACATAAAAAAAGATATTACCCGGCATAACCTGTTCATGAACAAAAGCATAATCATACATAATACCAAAGCTGGTATTAATGGCCATCCATAATAATCCCACGGCCAGGGTATTGATGATACGGGTAAGATATTCTTTAATGCCGGGTTCCACACAAACGATTGAAAGATGAAGTATTTCTTTACAAATTTCCGGAGCTATTGTTCTGATATCCTGTATTTCGGTAAAAATTAATCAAAACTTTGGTTACTTGCCGCTGCTAGTTTCAATATGCGATCAAACTGCGCAGGTGTCAGGTCGTTATAAAAATAATAAATCGGGTCTACCTTTATATTGTTCAGGTGTACCTCATAATGGCAGTGAGGCCCGGTGCTTTTTCCTGAATTGCCTACATATCCTATCACTTCACCTCTTTTCACCATTTCACCTACTCTTGCTTTCACACGCACCATATGGCCATACAAGGTTTCATAGCCATAGCCATGATTGATCACCACATGGTTACCAAAACCACCCGTACTAAACCCAGCATCTTTCACCCTGCCATCCGCAGTAGCATATATAGGCGTGCCCATTGGAGCGGTAAAATCAAGTCCCCAATGCCCGCGCCTGTCTTTATACACAGGGTCTATCCGGTAACCAAAACCCGAAGCAACCCGTGTAAGGTTTTTATTGCTGATGGGCTGTATAGAAGGTATGGCAGCCAATAATTTTTCCTTGTTCTTGACCATATTGGCGATATCATCAAAAGATTTCACCTGGTATGCTTCCCGCATTGATAAGTTGTTTAACTGGGCCTGTATACTTTTCACCAATTCCGATTCACCCATACGCTGCACCAGTTTCACTTCTTTCTTTTCCTCAATGTCTTTAATTCGGGCACTATCGGGTATGGGCTGCGACTGGAAGATAGATCGGTAAACATTGTTATCGCGGTTCTCAATCTCATCCATCTGCAGTTCCAGCTGTTTTATCCGCTCAATAAATACACTGTAATTCTCCTTCAGGTCATCATTTTGCTGACGCAGGAATTTTTCTTTGGGTGAATCAATGTATTGAAAAGCGATTACGAATATCAGGAGCCCAGTAACGATTGAAGCGGCAATAAACCCGATTACCTGCAGCAGCCTTACCCGTAAAGGGGTATCCAGCTTTTCATAGCGCAACGTATGGGTGTTATAGTAGTATTTTACCTTTTTCATTGATAGCGTTACTTTTACAGGCGGGCCCCCTTAGTTGAATGGTCAGTTCCGGCTTACTTACAATGGATTGTTTACCATAGCCTACTAACAATTCACCTTCAAATCCTTACTTTTGTTCCCTTAAAAAGCTATCAAATATACTTTCTAACGACCTAACTATTTGTTTAAAATTTTGTTCCCGATAATGACAAGTGCCGAGATACGTCAACAGTTTTTAGATTTTTTTGCTTCCAAAGGGCATCAGATCATGCCATCGGCACCCATCGTGGTTAAAAATGACCCCACCCTGCTGTTTACCAATGCCGGGATGAACCAGTTTAAAGATTATTTTCTTGGCAATAAAACCCCCGAGAGTAAAAGGGTGGCAGATACCCAAAAATGTTTACGGGTAAGTGGTAAGCATAACGACCTGGAAGAAGTAGGGGTAGACACCTATCACCACACTATGTTTGAAATGCTGGGTAACTGGAGTTTTGGTGATTACTTTAAAAAAGAAGCCATTGCCTGGAGTTGGGAGCTACTGACAGAATTGTACAAATTAGATAAAGACCGTTTATATGTAACCGTTTTTGAGGGTGATGAAAAAGAAGGCCTGCCCCGTGATGAGGAAGCCTACCAGGAATGGAAAAAAGTAATTGCAGAAGACCGGATACTCCTCGGCAATAAAAAGGATAATTTCTGGGAAATGGGCGATACCGGCCCCTGCGGCCCCTGCACCGAAATTCATGTGGATTGCAGAACCGATGAAGAAAGAAAAAAGGTTGATGGAAAAACATTGGTGAATAATGATCATCCACAGGTGATTGAAATATGGAATAATGTGTTTATGCAGTTTAACCGCCTGAAAGATGGTAGCCTTGCCTTGTTACCTGCGCAGCATGTAGATACAGGTATGGGCTTTGAAAGACTGGTTCGTGTAATACAGGGGAAGCAAAGTAATTACGATACAGATGTTTTTACCGGTACCATTGCAGCCATAGAAAAGATCACGCAAAAAAAATATGATTACAGCAATAGTAAGGAGGCAATTGCTTTTCGTGTTTTATCAGATCATATCCGCGCCATTGCTTTTACAATAGCCGATGGGCAATTACCCAATAATAATGGTGCCGGCTATGTGATAAGAAGAATTTTAAGAAGAGCCGCACGCTACTATTATTCTTACCTGAATTATAAACAACCGTTATTGTTTCAATTGATGCCTTTGCTGGCGAAGCAGTTCGAAAATGTTTTTCCTGAATTAACCCAACAACTGAATTTTGTAAGTAAGGTTGTGAAAGAAGAAGAAGATGCATTTTTGAGAACCCTCGATAAAGGATTGAAACGAATAGATGATATTATGGCAACATCTGGAAAACAAATTGAAGGAAAAGCTGCTTTCGAATTATTCGACACATTTGGTTTCCCGATAGACCTTACCCGTTTAATTGCTGATGAAAATAATTTGCATGTTGACGAATCCGGCTTCGAAGCAGAAATGCAACAACAAAAAAATCGAAGTCGAGCCGCTGGTACTATTGATACCGAAGACTGGATCGTACTTACAGAAACCGGGTTGAATGAGTTTGTTGGCTATGATTCACTCGAAATAAAAACCAAAGTTGTTAAATACCGCAAAGTAAAAGCCAGAGGCAAAGAAGCTTATCAACTGGTACTGGAAGCCACCCCCTTTTACGCCGAAAGTGGTGGCCAAGTGGGCGATACAGGAACTTTTGATTTTGATGGTGAGATCATACAAGTGATTGATACAAGGAAAGAAAACAATTTAATCATTCATTTTACCGAAAGCCTGCCTGTCAATATTCAATCTCATGTACTGGCTAAAGTAGATACCTTAAAAAGGCGTTCAACAGAAGTGCACCATAGTGCCACACACTTATTGCACGCAGCTTTACGCAAAGTATTGGGAACACATGTGGCACAGAAAGGAAGCTTGGTTACTGATGCACAGCTGCGTTTCGATTTCTCTCATTTCGCCAAACTCTCTGATGAAGAAATTGTGCAGATAGAAATAATTGTTAATGAAAAGATCAGGGCCAATATTCCGGTACACTTAAAAGAAATGCATAAGGATGAGGCCATTGCATCAGGCGCCATGGCTTTGTTTGGAGAAAAATATGGCGATACCGTTCGGGTAGTGATTATGGATCCCAAATACTCCATCGAATTATGCGGTGGCACCCATGTTGGATCAACAGGTGAGTTGGGCTTCTTCAAAATAAAACATGAAGCCGCAGTGGCTGCCGGTGTGCGCCGTATAGAAGCGGTCAGCGGTAAACCAGCAGAGAAACTCATCACCGAACAATTTGATCAGATCCGTATCATTCGTGAAACACTTAAAGGCCCAAAAGAAATCAGCAAAGCTGTTGATGCACTGGTATCCGACAATACCGAATTAAGAAAGCGGATTGAAAGTCTTGAAGCCAAACAACTCATCACCATAAAAAATGAATTACTGCAAAAAACAGAAACCATACATGGTATTTCATTTATGGGTGCTATTGTAGAAGTAAGCAATGCAGATAGCCTGAAAAAATTATGTTTTGAATTAAAAAATGATTTAACCAACTATGTGGTTGTATTGGCCGCAGCAATTGATGGCAAAGCGCAGGTAGCCGTTTTATTAGATGAGGCGGTAAGCATAGCTAAAAACTTAGAGGCCCCAAAGATCATCAAAGAACAAATTGCCGGGTTGATTAAAGGCGGCGGGGGTGGACAAAAAACCTTGGCCACTGCAGGTGGAACCGATGCAAGTAATTTGCAACAGGTGATTGAAAAAGTAAAGGCATTGCTCACTTAATAATTCGCAGTTCTATCTCCCCTATTCCTAAAATTGATTTATCTTTTCTAAAAATCAAGGTGGGTATGATCGGTAATATTTTTTCTAAAAAAAAACTGGTTATCCTCTATGGCGCATCACTCGCCGGGATCCTGCTATTATTAAAATGGCTGGAGTTTCGGTTTGTGATCATAGACCATGCTTTTGAAGTATATATAGGCGCCATTGCGCTCATCTTTACCAGCCTGGGCATCTGGTTAGCCATCAAACTCACCAGACCAAAGATTAAGACCATTATTGTTGAAAAAGAAGTGTACCTGGCAAAAACACCTGAAGGTTTTGTTCCCGATGAAAAAAAATTGCAGAAAGCCGGTATCAGCAAGCGGGAGTGGGAAGTGCTTCAATTGATTTCTGAGGGATTGAGTAACCAGGAAATCGCTACGCATTTATTTTTGTCGCTTAACACCATTAAAACCCATTCTTCCAATCTGTTCGAGAAATTAGATGTGAAAAGGAGGATACAGGCAATTGAAAAAGCAAAAAGTCTGGGCTTATTGCCATGATAGGCTCATTATTTTGGGTGAAAAATCGTATCCTTCCTAAAAATCACCCGAAAGTATGAGTACAAAATCAACACAAGGTCCCAATTTTACCGCCAACTAATCATCAAAACCAACCAAATGAAAAAAACCATACTTATTTGCGGATTGATTTCCGGGCTGATCAGCACTTCCTTATTCCTAGGCCTGATGATACTTGGCAGAGCCGGTGATGAAGATTTTAAAAACGGGTTGTGGTATGGGTATACACTCATGATCCTCGCGTTTTCACTCATTTTTGTAGGCACCAAAATTACCAGGGACAAATACAATGGGGGCGAGATATCATTTGGCAAAGCATTCCGCGTGGGATTATATATTACCTTAATCGCATCTACTATTTATGTCATTGTGTGGTTGATAGATTATCATTTTTTTACGCCTGATTTTGCAGAAAAATACGGCGCACATATCCTTGAAAAATTAAAAGCATCAGGCGCCAGCCAGGCTGAGATAACCAAACAAAGTGCAGAGATGGCACGTTTCAGCGAAATGTATAAGAACCCGTTATTTGTTATACTTATCACCTATTCCGAAATTCTTCCAGTGGGATTGACCGTTTCACTGATCAGCGCGTGGATACTGAAAAGAAAAACACCAATATTAAAACAGGCAATAAATTAAACGAAACGGGTTTATTTAACTATTTTAAGGTCTTTCCAGATAAAAATAGGACAACCTTTTTACTTCGGTTTTAAAGAAGCAGAAAACAAAATAATTTTATTGGTACTGTTCGTGGATAGATACTCGATCAAGCATTTCGTTTTAGAAAGACTGATTATCAATGAGTTAAAACTTAAAATGTCGTCTTTCAATATTTTAAGTTTTTGCGATACTACCCATCTCTTAAATCATTAACCTTTTTTAACATTTCCGAATATTTTCGTATTTGAAAAAACATTTAGATTTAATCTACTAATAAATTCGTAGACAAAAATTTTACCATTATGTATATCAAAATTTTACCCGCAGCGGTAATGGCACTATTACTTACCGGCTCGGCCACAGCCCAGACCAAAGAGAGGTCAAAAAAAGATAAAACCATTGCCATCCGCAAAAAAACCGATAGTAAAAAAAAGTTAACCATTGCAGTGGATGGCGATAATATCACCATTAATGGCAAACCATTAATGAATATGAATGACGCCGATATTGAAGTACTGCGTAATAAAGGCATCGGACCATTAATGTCGGGTATCCAGGCTTATTTAGCCCCTATGGCAGCGATGAGTGGAATGAAAATGTTTGGCGATTGTTTCCCATTTGCAGTCAGTAGCGCATTCTTAGGTGTGGTGTCTGAAAAAACCGAAAAAGGTGTTACAATCACATCCGTTCAAAAAGAAAGTGCCGCTGAAAAAGCAGGATTAAAAAAAGAGGATATCATTACCAAAGTAGGTGATACCAAAATAGAAAACAGTACCGACCTCTATGATGCAATAAGTAAATACAAACCCGAAGACAAAGCTATCTTAACATACCTGCGCGATGGCAAGGAAGCTACCACAACGGCTACCTTAGGCAAAAATAAATCTGCAGATGTTAAAGAATTCCATGTGGATGGCAGCAACTTTAATCTTGCCATGCCGCGTATGCCAAGCATGAACAGTTTGCCTAGGATAAACGGTATGGACTTGGGTTATAGCCGCAAACTGAGGCTGGGATTGGAAATACAGGACCTAGCAGAAGGTAAAGGCGTAAAAATATTGGATGTTGACAACGATACGCCGGCGGCAAAAGCCGGCATCCAGAAAGATGACGTGATTTTAGACATTGATGGTAAAGTCGTGGCTTCCGTAGATGAACTGAAGGAAAAAGTAAAAACCATGAAAGAAGGCAATACAATTAAAGTTACCTATCAGCGTAGTGGCAAAACACAAACCACTGACATCAAATTTCCAAAGACATTAAAAACTGCGGACCTATGAGCTGGAAGGCTTAAATCATATATTTTCTTGCTAATATATACCCTGAACCGTCATATCTTAAATTATATTTAGCGATTTTATTTTTTCTCATGTGTACTAAACGCGCTATTCTTACCGCGGTTTTTTTGGGTCGGTTTGCTAAACGGCCTAAGCCATAATAACCGCAACCATATTCCTTTTCTTGTATTCTTGTAAAGTTAGTAATATGGTTCAGCTTGCTTTAGCGTCCCGACCCTTATTACTAACTTTACCTCTCAACCCTTCTACATGAAAAAAATCATCCCCTTTATTGCTTTAATCATAACCATTTCTGTGCAGGCCCAGGTGTATTCGACCAAACAACCATTGGTGCATACTTTTTCCATTGTAGCACGTGATGAAAAAACAGGGGAGATGGCCGTTGGCGTACAAAGCCATTGGTTTAGTGTAGGCACATCAGTACCATGGGCTGAGGCCGGTGTGGGTGCGGTGGCAACGCAGTCTTTTGTTGATAAGTCCTATGGTCCAAAAGCCCTTAGCTTATTAAAAAGTGGATTTACGGCACAAGAAGCCCTCGACAGTTTAACCAAAGCCGATGCCGGTAGGGAAGTGAGGCAGGTGGCAATTATAGACAACAAAGGGAATGTAGCAACACATACGGGGAAAAACTGCATACAGGTAGCCAAACATATAAAAGGTAACCAGTTTAGTGTGCAGAGTAATATGATGCTGGGCGACCAGGTTTGCGAATACATGGTAAAAGCTTTTATACAAAACAGCGCAAAGCCTTTGTCTGAAAGGGTTTTACTGGCATTGGAAGCTGCACAAAAAGCCGGGGGCGATATTCGTGGAATGCAGGCAGCAGCCTTAATTATGGTACCAGGTAAAAACACGGAGATCTGGAATAATAAATCTGTTGACCTGAGAGTGGATGACGCGGCCAAACCTTTACGGGAGTTAAGAAGGCTTTACACGGTTCACCTCGCGTATCAACACATGAACAACGGCGACCTGGCAGTAGAAAAGAATAATATGCCCCTGGCCATGACTGAATACAAGGCAGCCATGCAACTCTTCCCTGATAACCTTGAAATGCAATACTGGACAGCCATTACCTTAGTAAATAACAAACAGCTTTCAAAAGCAATACCCCTGCTGCGATCCATTTTTACAAAGGATAAGAACTGGAAGGAACTCACACGCCGCCTTCCACCCGTTGGCCTGCTAACCGTTACCCCGGAAGACCTAAAAAAGATTCTCTCTTTATAATCCATTTGATCTTGCAAATGATCAGGGAAATAAAGGATCATATAAGTAATCCGCGAAATCAGAGATAAATCTATGATTAAGGCTATTTTTACGGAAGTATGGTACCGGACGAAAAATATGAAGCCGTTATAGGGCTCGAAGTACATGCACAATTGTTAACCGACAGCAAATTATTTTGCGGCGATAGTACCGCTTTTGGTGCATTACCCAATACGCATATCAGTCCTGTTACCATGGGTCACCCGGGCACTTTACCCAAGACGAATAAAAAAGCTGTGGAATATGCCATCAGGATGGGGTTGGCCTGTAACTGCAAGATTGAAAAAAATAATTATTTTGCCCGCAAGAATTATTTCTACCCCGATCTTCCCAAAGGATATCAAATATCGCAGCATACAACACCTATTTGCAAAGGTGGCCATATTACTATTAAAACAACTGCTGGTGAAAGGAATGTACAGCTCAACAGGATACATATGGAAGAAGATGCCGGTAAAAGTATTCACGATATGTATGATAACTTTACCTGTATTGATTTAAACCGGGCAGGCACAGCACTGGTTGAAATTGTTACCGAACCCGATCTGTTTTCAGCCGAAGAAGCCTGGCAATATGTAACCCAAGTTCGTAAACTGGTGAGGTGGATTGGTATTTGTGATGGCAATATGGAAGAAGGCAGCCTGCGTTGCGACGCGAATGTTTCTATCCGCCTGAAAGGCGAAAAAGAATTAGGCACCAAAGTAGAAGTGAAAAATTTGAACTCGATCCGTAATGTAAAAAAAGCCATTGAATACGAAATTGACAGGATGATACAATTGGTAGAGAGTGGTGGTAAAGTACAACAGCAAACACGCAGTTTTGATGCTTCCACCGATACTACTTTTTCAATCCGCGATAAAGAAGAGGCAAATGATTACCGCTACTTTCCTGATCCCGATCTCGCACCCTTCTATTTAACTGATGAATTCATCAACCAGGTAAAAGATGCGATGCCTTCCCTTCCAAATGAATTAGCCCTGAAATACCAAACACAGTATGGCTTGAGTGAATACGATGCCACACAATTATGCGATGAAAAAGCGACTGCAGATTATTTTGAATTGGTAATAACACACATCAAGCAATACAAAGCAGTGGCTAACTGGCTATTGGGACCTATCCGTCAATATGTAAACGAAGCGGGTACCGCTATTCAAACCATCTCATTGCAAGCCGCGGTTTTAGCTGATTTGATAAAATTGGTGGAAGATGGTAAGGTTAACTTCTCTGTTGCGTCTTCAAGGATATTACCGGTGGTTATTGCAGAAAATCAATCGCCCTTATCCGTTGCAGAAAAACTTAATCTTATCCAGGTTAGTAATACGGATGAACTGGAAACATGGGTAGCCAGTGCATTAGAAGCTATGCCGGATAAAGTAGCCGAATATAAAAAAGGTAAGAAAGGCCTGCTAGGTTTATTTGTTGGCGAAGTAAAAAAGCGCAGCCAAGGTAAAGCCGATCCGAAAATAGTAACACAGTTATTAGAACAGAAACTTAATAGATAACAAAAAACAGGTACAGCGTAAATAAACCCTCATGAAAAAAAACATCCTCCTTTTAACAACCATCATTACACTTTTCTCATGCCAAGAAAAAAAATTCGGCGCATTTACGGTAAGTGGAAAGATTGTACATGCACCTGCTAAGAAAATATTTTTGCAGGAACTTCCTTATGGAGGTGAACAACCTGTGGTTCTTGATTCAACCTCACTCAAATCAAACGGAACTTTTGAACTACGTGCAATGGGCAAAGAAGAAGGCCTGTACCGCCTGGTAATTGAGAACGGTCCTGATGTATTGTTGGTGAATGATTCAAAAAGCATTAAAGTTACACTTGATGTAAACCATTATAAAGCCTATGCGCTTGATGGCTCACCTGCCAGTGAAAGCCTGCATATTTTATTCGAAGATTATCGTAAAAAAGATTCTGCACTCTATGTTACATTTATGCAGATAGATACTTTACAAAAGCAAAAAGCTACAGACAGTGCCTTAACGCTCGTTCGTTTGCAAAGGGATACACAGATAAAGCAAATGAACAAAATGGTAACCGATTTTATTAACCAATCACCCAGTGCCGCAGCAAGGTATTATGCATTGGGTATGGCATCGCGCACCATGACGCAAGAAGAAGTACTGGGATTGGCCAATGCATCGGCAGATAAATTTAAAGAACATAGCGGTTTGGCAAAAATCAAAAGCCTACTTTCCGTACAAAAGCCTTCAGCGCCTAAATCTGTCTTACTCAATCAGCCGGCTCCTGAGATCAGTTTACCAGATCTAAATGGAAAAATCTTCCAATTAAGCAGTTTAAAAGGTAAATATGTATTAGTTGATTTCTGGGCCAGCTGGTGCGGGCCTTGCAGAAAAGAAAACCCAAATGTGGTTGCAGCTTATAATAAATTCAAGGATAAAAATTTTACTATCCTGGGTGTATCTCTTGATAAAGAAAAAGCTGATTGGGAACAGGCGATTAAAGATGATAAATTAACCTGGACACATGTAAGCGACCTGAAACAATGGGAAAGCAGCATGGTTCCCCTCTATCATATTGATGGTATTCCTTTTAATGTATTGGTTGACCCCAAAGGAATAATAATTGCCACTAACCTGAGAGGCGAAGAGTTAGAAAAGAAATTACAGGAAGTACTAAAATAAAAAAAACTCTTATTCGGTTTAACCAAAATACAAAATCCCAAAAGAGGTTCTTTTGGGATTTTGCATTTTGGTTAAGCAGGCTCTAGTATGGAAGGTACACGTTACTTGTTATAATAAGACATCGTGTTCTCAGCTTTACTTAACAAATAAAAGTTAGGTAGCTAAAAGATTCCCGGCCGCCAAAGACAACCGGGACTATTCTATCATCAATCTATTTATGACACAGATGCGACCAGCTCATAATAATTAATAGCCGGGATTTTGTGTAAATGCTTTATTGAAATTTACTTCAGTAGAAGGGAAAGGAATCTGAAAACGATAATCTCCCGCAGCTAAGTTTGTGAAAATATATTTTACCCCTGTACCGTCTGCTCTATCTCCGAAATTAGGATCTCTGACAACAGGTTGATTTCTGCGCTTCAGATCCCAGAATCGGTCGCTTTCAAAAGCTAATTCCAATCTTCTTTCTGCTAAAATCTCTGCCATTAAAGCGGGACCGCCAAGACCAACAATATTAGAAAAGCCAGTATACCTGTTTGATTTAAGTAAATTAAGATCTGCCAATGCATTTATATCACTTCCAGAACGCTGATATGCTTCTGCCCTGTTAAGTAAAATTTCAGCAGTTCTTAAAACTTTTGCATCAACAACTCCTGCAACACCCGCACCAGACCTGCTTCTGTATTTAACAATATGGTTTTGTAAAACACCATTAAAAAGACTGGCCTGGATATAAGAGCTTGTACGAACATCATTACTTAGATACTTTTTGTTCAAATTATATTCAACCACGTATTCAGATTTAATCAATCCGCCTACAATTTGAAAATAATTCACACCAGGTGTATTCACGTTATCAAGGGTTGTATTCAGCACCTTAAGCAATACACCATTGTTTGTATCATCGGTCCAGATTTTTGGGAAATCAACAATATTTGGTAACACCGGGGTTGTTCCAAGCGCCGCATTTGAAGCTGTGATACAATTTGCAAAATCACCAGTATACAGATAGGCCCTGGATAACAGACCTGAAACAACAGACTTATTAAAACGTCCTACCCCGTTATTAGCACCGATAAGAGGTAATGCCGTTGTTAAATCACTGATCACTTTATTATAAAAACCTTTTACGTTTTCCTTACTAGGCAGAATTTTAGCATCTGTAGTAGTAATGTATGCCAGTGAAGAGTCCGTGGCTGAGGCATTTTCAAAAGTTTTGCTATATGTTCTGACCATGTCCAGATAAACCATTGCCCTGAGTGCTAATGCTTCTCCTTTTGTATTGTCTTTATAAGCACCTGCAGGAAATGCTTCAATATTTTCAAGAATTGCATTTGCCCTTCTGATAATCGTATAACCTGTTTGGAAAAAGCCGAGTGTATTGTCAGCATTATATCTCCAGTCGCCAAAGAAAGTAAGCGTTTGTCTCCCTAAACTGCTTACAATTACATTGTCGGCCATTACATCAGCAATAATATTCCAGTTTCCGTTTACATAGTTATTTGTACGCAAACCAGTATACATACCATTTATGGCGAGTGTAACATCTGTCTGGGTTGTAAAGGCGCTGGCCGTTTCTATCTGATTAAACGGTTGTAAATCTAATTCCGCCTTTTTGCAAGAAGCAAAAAAAGCAGAAAGTGCCATTAAGCAAAGAAATTTTTTCATATAATTAATTATTTAGACATTTAAAATCTGATATCTAATCCAACAGTTACTGCTTTAGAAGATGGATAAGCATATAAGTTATTCAAACCTGGCTGAACTGGGGTTCCGTTTTCTCTGTTAGAAACTCCAATTTCAGGAAGTCCATGAAATTTGGTTTTCAGCCACAGGTTAGTTCCCTGTACATAAAAACGCACGCCACTAAGTTTAATCCTCTTTGCAATAGCATCTGAAAGATTGTAAGACAGTACTATATCTCTAAGCGTAACATAGTCTGCTTTCTCCAGGTACTTAGATGTTGTAAGATTTTGTTTCTGTGTAGGATCGTTCAGGCTTGGGAACTGAGAAATATCTCCTGCTTTGCGCCAGTAATCAAAAGCTGCCGTGTACTGCGGTCTTAACCCAACAGAAGCACCACCACCATCTGCAAGGTTGTTCTGGAATTGGTTATTATATGTGTAATTACCACCGGTATAGTAGAATTGCAAGGATAAATCAAACTGTTTAAATGTAACATTTGAATTTACGCTACCATAGTACTTAGCAAGTGGTGTTTTGCCTTCCAGCAGAACAGCATCACTGGCAGAGTAGGTTTCTGTAATACTATTATCTGCTTTATAATACTGGTTCTTGCCATTTGCCGGATTAATGCCAGCCCATCTTACCAGGAAGTAGGTGTTCAAGGGCTGACCAATTTTTAATCTTGAAGTACCCGTTGATGGAACATCATCAGAGATTAAACTGGTTACTTTATTAGTGTTATTGGTATAGCTTACAGATATATTCCATTTGAAATCTTTTTGACGAAAAACATCGCCACTCAAACCAATCTCAAATCCTGTATTTTTCAAAGTTCCTATATTACTCAATACACTTGAAAAACCGGTAGCCAAACTTACAGGCTGTGGATACAATAAGTCATTGGTAACCCTGTTATAATAATCGAAAGTTCCTGTGATTCTATTTTCTAAAAATCCGAAATCGACGCCTAAATCCCAGTTTTTGTTTTTCTCCCAGGTAAGATCAGGATTAGCTATTTGAGCGGGAATCGCTGCAGGTAAATTGTTATATGCGGCATTTAAAGCATACGTACCTAATGAACCATAAAACTGGTTTGGCACATTACCTGCCGTACCTATAGAGCCTCTAACTTTCAAATCACTGAGGAAAGAAGCCCTCGACATGAAATTTTCGTTTTTAGCATTCCACCAGCCACTTACTGCCCAGAAATTAGCAAAACGGTTGTTTACGCCAAAACGGGATGATCCATCTCTTCTTCCACTAAACTTTACACCATATTTTTTATCAAAGTCATAAGCGGCACTACCAAAATAAGAAATGATTGAGAACTGACTTCTGCTTGTAGTTGCTCTCTGGGCCAGAGCAGCGTTGTCAATTGTATTTACAGAAGCAGTAGGAAATCCTCTTCCTTCTAACGCGTATGAATAAAAGTTTCTTTTAGAGAATTCCTGACCAGCTAGTAAATTGATGTTATGCTTACTTTTAAAAGTCTGGTTCCAGGTAGCTGTATTGGTGTATACTAATTGTAAATCCTGGTTTCCTGCATCTGTTTTTGAATTGTAACCGAGGATTGCTGCCAGGTTTGATCCAGGTTGCAAATAACTTTCAGATAACAACGTGTTATAATTTAATGCAACCAATGATTTAATGGCCAGATGTTTAAAAAACTTTCCTTCAACAAAACCTGTAGCAAAAGTTGAGAGGTTATTATTGTAGAAAGTATTAAAGTCTTGTCCTTCTAAGGGAGAAAATCCCTGGAAGGTAAGATTGTAAGTGCCATTTGGTAAATAAACAGGCTCATATGGATTAGTTAGGAAATAACCTGTCCAGGGTGCCTGAGAATTAAATAACTCTCTGTTTTGGTATTCTCTTGCATAAGCTGTAGAAACATTAATTCCGGTAGTTAACCAATCCAGTGCTTTATATTCCATATTCAATCTTGCACCGATTCTATTTCTGTTGCTTTTATAAACTAAACCAACTTCATCCAATTTATTTACAGAAAAAAAGTATTTCATTTTGTCAGTAGCGCCGCTAATGGACACTTCGTGTGATTCAGTACTGGCATTTTGCAAATAATAATTTCTCCAGTCACCTGCTCCACGGGAAGTTGTCAAATCCCATAACGCCAAACGCTGATCTGCTGCTAAGTTAAATAGTGTTGCAGTAGCTGGAAATACGCCCTGGGCCTTCCTATTTAAAATCATCGAATCAATAATTGGATTCGTAATGCCGGCTTCATATTCCCATTGTAATTTTTCTTTAGAGTCCATTAAACGCACATTGGGTAATTCCTGTAATGAAACAAACCCTCTTTGAAAAGAATAACGAATCTGGGCGACGCCTGCTTTACCTGATTTTGTTGTAACAACGATTACACCGTTTCCTGCACGTGATCCGTATATAGCAGCAGATGATGCGTCTTTCAATACAGTCACATTCTCAATATCATTGGGATTAATCAATGCAAATGCGGTAGAGGTAACTGCAATACCGTCAATCATGATCAATGGTTCTGATGAAGCATTGATAGAACCGGTTCCGCGAATACGTAAAAAGCCACTTGTACCGGGTTGTCCGCTGGCACCCACCACTTGTAAACCGGTAGATTTACCTTGCAGCAGTTGTGTAAAGTTACTGATTGGCTTTTGTGCCAAATCCTTACTACTTATCACCGATACAGCTCCGTTTAAGTCCTTTTTCTTTACAGCCTGGTATCCAACTACCACTACTTCATCCAAGCTCTTATCGCCTGGAGCAAGTGTTGCATTAAATACAGACCCAGTACCAATTCTAACCTCCTGCGGTAATAAACCGATGGCTGAGATTACTAAAATCTTAGCTGAGGAATTTACAGAAATTGAAAATGCACCTTGTTCATCGGCTGAAACGCCTTGTTTTGTACCTTTTACCTGTACAGAAGCCCCGGATACCGGCTTGGCGTCTGCATCAGTAATCTTACCTGTGATCGTTCTGTTCTGTGCCTTAAGTTGCAACATTAACAGCATTGCACACATGAATAGTGTGAAAATTTTTCTCATAATTCAGTTTTTAGTTTGTTTGCGGGGCGCAAAAATAGTTAAAGAAAACTTAACATTAACACCTAATGACATATTATTGTTGAGTTCTGCTGCATTTTTTAATATTTCATAATTATGGGCCTTAACTAAAAATTATACTCTTTGATTATTAAAGATTTTCATATATAAAATAATAAAGGAGGTACGATAATTCATTACCGTCCCTCCTTTATTATATGCGTTATTTCCAGAATTTAGTACCCGGTGTTTTGCACTATACTCGGATTTACGAGGATTTCATCTTTAGGAATCGGGAATATAATGCCCAATGTAGTTGGGGTTATTGTTACGGTTTGACTAATAGCATTCGTGCCATCCTGGGCCTGTGGTTTAATAAATGATCTTTGTAACCTGTACAAATCCCAGAATCTGTATCCTTCCCAAGCCAGTTCCTTTGCCCTTTCATTCAAAATATCTTCTAATACCTGGGTGCCCGTTGAAGAATATCCTGCATAGGAAGGGTCTCTTTGTTTGCCAACCTGATTCAGGTATTTATTTGCATTAAACTCATCCGAAGTTTTATAATATGCTTCAGAAAGTATTAGCAGTACTTCTGCATACCTAACAATTTTTACATCATCAAAACTCGTAGGGTCAATGGGATATTTTGTGATGTAATATGCTGTACCTAACTGGCCAGATCGTGTTCCCGGCGCATATAATTGCTTACGAACATCTGTAGCAGTATGTGAATTGTAAAAAGTTTGCGTGGCCAATATATCGCCATAACTTCCTACGGGTTTAGGTACATATAAATTTGCCAATGTACCATCGCCTACACTATTGTTGGCATCGGAAGTAACTTCAAACATCGTTTCTACTTTATCTGTTCTTGGCGTAGTTCCTTTCCAGTAGTTCACCAATCCTGTAGACGCAATTAAACTAAACCCGCCATTGGTTATAACATCTAAAGCAGCTGTTTTGGCATTTGCCCAATCGCCCATGTTTTGATATACCCTTGCCAACAGCCCGGAAATAGCATATTTGGTAAGATAGGAGGAGTTAACCGCTCTTGATTGACCGGTTGATAAAAAAGTCATGTTTGTTCCCTGATTGAATTTAGCCAGTCCGTATGCTTTATTCAAATCAGCAATTGCCTGGAGGTACACCTCCTTGACAGTGTTTCTTGCCGGTTTTAAACTCTTATCGAAAGTTAATATAATGGGCACACCGGGACCATCAGGGTTATTTGCATAAGGCAATGCGAAATTGCGGCAAAGATCAAAATAAATCATCCCACGAATCGCATACGCTTCCGAGTACAACTGACTGATATTATCATTGCTGACAGCAAGACCTGAATTAATGATAACATTCGCATTTTTTATTGCAGAATAAGCGTTTGACCAAACAATACTGGCATACCCGTCAGTAACGGCCATGTTCCATAGATTAAAGACTGTATATCTTCCAGAGTTAGCAGAAGAAAGGAAAGCATTATCTGCCGCCAAATCACCTTTTACAGCAAATGTTCTTCCGTAAAAATCAGTTGCGCGAAGTGAGAAATACAGGCCGTTAACGGCTGCATTCAGATCTGCTTCATTTTGAATCGCATCGGAAACAACTGAAGAACTATAGGGTTTCAGGTCTAAAAATGATTTTTTACACGAACTCAATCCAAATGCCAGAATGAGCAAAGCGTATATCCCGTATTTAAATAAAATA
Source organism: Chitinophagaceae bacterium (assembly GCA_043717145.1). Taxonomy (GTDB): domain Bacteria; phylum Bacteroidota; class Bacteroidia; order Chitinophagales; family Chitinophagaceae; genus Sediminibacterium. The sequence goes on from JAYSXR010000134.1 coordinate 33,280, forward strand.
TTTAATCTTTTCATTTTTTTCAATTTAACTAATGCAAAAACAATTATTTAATTAGAAACCAAGATTTAATCCAACAGTGACCGAACTTGAAGGTGCTACTGATTGATTGCTAAAACCCTGTACCCCCTGTTCAGGATCACTCGTTGCATTTGGATCATAAACTTTAGTCCATAAATTAGTACCTCTCACATAAAAAGACAGGCCTGTTAAATGTAATTTCGTCAATACATTTTTATCAGATAATTGATACCCGAATTGTACGTTTCTTAAACGAACATAATCACCCTTGAAAAACAGCCTGTCTGATCCTGTAGCGCTATTGGTTGCATCTCCATATTTGTAGATGGGTACATTCGTAATGTCTCCTTTTTTCTGCCACCTGTTTAACATAAAAGTATACTTACCTCTCGTTGGGAAAGAACCATCTGTGAAAAATCTAAAATAATTCTCTGCAACATAATTTCCATAGTTATAATAAAAGTCAAATGAGCAACTGAAATTTTTAAAAGTAAATGTATTGCCCAAAGAACCGAAATCTGTAGGTGAAGCACTCTTTCCAACGAGGAACAGTTTTGCTGCAGCAAAAGTTGTCGTTACTGCGCTTCTCGTACTATCGGTATACCATTGAGGGCTGCCGGTATCAGGGTTAACACCTGCCCATGCCCTTGTGTAATATGAATAAAAATCCTGACCTTCCCTAAGTAAATAAGAACCGCTTTGCGGATTGAATTGGTCACCGCTTGGTAATTTAGTAACCTGATTTTTATTATGAGAATAGTTGAAGTTAACGGTCCAGCTGAAATTTTTAGTCTGAACAGGGATAACCGTCAAAGAAAGTTCAATGCCTTTATTTTGCAAATTCCCAAGATTATTAATTACACCTGTAAACCCTGTTGTTCTGGAAAGCTGTTGACTTAACAAAGAACCGTTAGTAGTACGTTTGTAATAATCAGCAGTAATACTTACCCTGTTTTTAAATAAGCCCAGCTCAATACCAACATCGGTTTGTTTATTTTGTTCCCAGGTAAGGTCTACGTTTCCAATAACATTAAAAGTTCCGCCGGCAATACCATTGTAGTTATATCCAAACCCGTATTGAGGCCTCCATAGATAGTTGCCAATTTCGGCATTACCATTCGTACCGTAAGAAGCTCGCAGTTTAAGATTGGAAATAACAGTAGAACTTTTCAGGAAATTTTCATTTGATACATTCCATGAAGTACCAACTGACCAGAAATTACCGAAAGGGTTATTACTACCAAACCTTGATGAACCATCTCTTCTAAAGCTACCATATAAGTTAAAGCGGTCATCATAGCTAAAGCTGGCGGTTGAATAAGCACCGGTAAACGCATAATCAGATGAAAACTGCTGACCAGTGGTAGAAGTTGCCGCATTTTCAGATGAATACAAATCTAATTTTGGTGGAAAGCCTTGTGAAGCCCCTTGTTGTTGTAATCTTGAGTTTTTAGTAACCTCATACCCTGCCTTAACATCGGCATAGAATCTTTTGCTCCTGTTGATATCTATATGATAGTCTAACTGGTTATACCAGCTCCATAAAAAATTCCTGGTATAAATAGAAAGCGCAGAGCCTGCTGAGCCGGAACCATCACCGTGGAATTGGTTATTAAATTGGTATTCTTCGTTTGAATTGTACTGAATACCCAAATTACTTGTGAATTTCAGTCCGCTTAAAATTTTATACTCAACCGTTTCGCCACCTAATATACTCAATGCCTTTAACCACCTTTTATCATTAGCAGCCACATATAAAGGATTATAGTGAGCAGGAAAACCTAAATTATTAGAACTGATATTATATGTTCCATCAGCATTAAAAGGGTTTTGCGTAGGTCTTAATACCAATGATACATAACCAGGGTTACCAAAGAAACCACCGCCACCAGATGGGCCGTTTGATGCCAATGCAGAATTCTGTACTACATCTCCTACAGTTATTTTAGTAGTAAATGAAAGCCTGTCAGTGGCAGTATGTGATATTTTAACATTACCTGTAAATCTTGTGAGATCTGTGCCAAGCGTAGTACCTTGTTGTTTAAAATATCCTCCCGATAAGAAAAATTTTGTTTTCGCATCACCACCCGAAGCGCTTAAGTTAACCTGCTGCTGTGTTCCTTTTCTGGTAATCAGATCAAACCAATCTATATCAACACCATTGCCAAAACCGTATGAAGCCACAGTTGTATTAATGGTAGCCGGGCTGGATCCGTTATTGGTTAATCCTTCTTTTAATAAAGTAAACCAATCGTCTGCACGTAACGGCCTGCCAGCTTTAGGGGGGAGGATAACACTGTTAATACCTAAGTCAGTACTCAGTTTAAATTGTGTTTTACCCACCTTTCCACTTTTTGTTGTAATGAGGATAACCCCATTCCCGCCTCTTGATCCATAGATAGAAGTAGCCGCAGCATCTTTTAAAATGGAAACACTTTCAACATCATCAGAGTTTAATGTGGCTAATACGTTTGTACTCGGATTGATATTAAATCCGCCCCCGTTACCATTAGACAGATCTCCTCCGTTCATAATCACACCATCAATTACAAATAAAGGCTGGGAAGCGCCTAACGAAAAAGAGCCTATGCCCCTGATACGAATTTGCTGATTGGCACCGGGCTGGCCTGTTGAGGCAGTTGATTGTACACCCGCAGCAGCACCTTGCAACATCTGATCAATAGAAGCAAAAGGCTTATCTGAAAGTTTATCACCGCCTATTTTAACCGTAGAAGCAGTTGAGTTTGTTTTTTTCTGTGTACCATATCCTACTACAACTACTTCTTCCAGGTTTTGAGAATTAGACTGAAGAAAAACATTTACTTCAGATTTAGTTCCGATAGCAATTTCCTGGAAAGCAAAATTCAATGATGATACAACTAATATTTTTGCGGTAGAGAGAACTGCTATTGAATAGCTTCCATCATTTAAGGTGGTAGTACCAACAGAGGTACCTTTTACCAGAACGGAAGCTTGCGGTACTCCATTCCCTTTTTCATCAGTTACCTTACCTTTTACAGTTCGGTTCTGGGCGGCCAGTTGGGTGATGGACAAAACAATACACAATAGCATTGTGACTAATTTTCTCATAATTCAATTTTTATTTAATTCTGGAATTGTAAATTAGTTAAAGAAATCTTAACACTAACATTTATGATATTTTATTGTTGAATTTGGCTGCTTTTCTTAAAAATTCCGGTTTATGGTATATGATAAAAAAATTATGTTGATTATCAATCATGTTTATATATATAAAATAAAGCCATCGTATAGGATGGCTTTATTTTATAAAAAATTGCATTTACGTTCTCTGAGCTTATCACTAATATATTAATTATCCGTCATTAGCTTGTTTAACTGCAGTTCGGTGGCAGAGATCGGCCAAATATAGTTTTGGGCTGAAAACGGTATGGCAGCTATACTGCCTTTTGCCGGAATAGGTAAAGCCAACCGTGCAAGATCCGGAGCACGTAACCCCTCACCTAAAAATTCTATCCTACGTTCCGTTAAAATAGCTGCAATCAGGTCGGCTGTAGTAGCAAAACTGGCAACGGTAAAAACGGTACTTGCATCAGAACGATTGCGAACTGCATTTAACAAAGCCACTGCCTGTGCATCAACAATATTTGAGGTTCTTACTTTCGCTTCGGCAAGATTCAATAACACTTCGGAATACCTCATAACGGGTGCATAATCGGTAAATGGCGATACACTCGGGTATTTGCTTAGAAATTTCTTACCATTTGTAGCAGTATAAATTAAACTTCTTCTTTTATCCGTTGCAGTCCACCCTGCATTGGCAATAATACCGCTTGTGTTTAAAGAATACTCTCCATTTCCTCCGTTTAAACCGGCTTGTCCGTAATAGTACCCCAACTGATTTTGCCCACCCGGTGTTTCGGTAGTGCCATTGAACGGCATAGACAAAACAGATTCAGTAGTAATATATGGGCTTGCAAATACTTTGGTAATATCAGACTGCAATGCAAACGGAACACCCGTTGCCGCTGTAAATGGCGGAGTTGCAGATACAATTTTATTTGCTTCGGTAGTAGCTTCGGCATACTTCTGCATACTCAGGTACACCCTTGTTTTAAATGCGATAGCCGTGTTCTTATGACCACGCGTAACATTACTCAATTGTGTTGCGCTGCCATAAGTTAATGGCAAGTTGGTTTCAGCAAAATTCAGATCGTCCAATACCTGTTGGTAGACCTGCGCTACAGTGCTGCGGACAAGATCATAGTTACCTGAACCTGTATTACCTTGTAAGCGCAGTGGCAAACCGGGCTTACTTCCAGCTCCATCACTGTATGGCCGTGCATACAATTGCAATAAACTGTAATAACAAATAGCCCTTACCATCTTTGCTTCTGCATTATAGTTAGCGGCTAATGTGCTTCCTACCACCGTATTTCCATTGGCAGCCATTCCATCGAGGAATACATTGCAGAGGTTGATTGTAAAATAAGCCTGTGCCCATAAACTAACCACACTATTAGTACTGCTGTTATTCATGGTTCCGTTCCATACATCATATCCTGTAACTACGTTGGTCAATTCATTGATAAACTCGTCGGCTCTGATATCGTTGTATATGATATATCGGCCACCATAAAATGAACCAGACCGCATACCTGCATATAAACTCTTTACCTGTCCGAGGATACGGTCAGCGGTCGCAAACGCATTCGCGTCTGAAATAGATGTTGTTGGAACAGGTGACAGCGTTTCCTTGCTGCAGGAAACTGCCATCATCATCACCGAAGACAACATTGTGATATATAATATTTTCTTTTTCATGTTTCTGATTTTGTTTGTGTTCATAATAAATTAAAACCCAACATTTAATCCTATGGTTACGATGCGTGCGTTTGGCGCCTGGTTTCTGTCAATACCCTGGTTAGTGGTACCATTACCATTGGAGGATGTTTCAGGATCCGGTCCGGGATATTTGGTAAAGATGGTCAGGTTATTTCCGCTTACATACAACCTTACACTATTGACTTTTATTTTATCAAGCATAGGTTTTGGAACTGAGTAGCCAAATGTGAGGGAACGCAGTTTTATAAAATCTCCTTTGAACACATTTATATCCAGCGGAAAGGAAGAACCGTTTGAGATATTATCTCCAAAAATAACTTTCGGAAATGCTGCATTGTCTCCAGCTTTCTGCCAATGGTTCAGGATATCTGCTTCATTGTTCCAGAAGCGCTGGTCGTGCAAGCCCGCCCTGCTTCCATAATATACATAAAAGCCCATTTGATAGGTAAACAGTGCACTTAACTCGAAGTTTTTATACTTAAATGTATTTTCAAAACCACCCTGGTATTTTGGGTTTGTATTTAAATAAGGCGCCGCATCAGCGGAGCTAACGGTTGGGGCAACTGTACCATCAGCATAAGAGAACCTGAATTGGCCTGCGGGTGCTACATTCTGAAAGTAAACATTTTTACCGGCAGCATTAAAAAATATCCTTCTGCCTGTTGCAGCATCAATTCCGCCTGTTCTGGTAACATACAAGGTACCAATCGGGTAACCTGGTAAAGTAATGCTTACTGATTCAAGACCTGAAGTAGTAGCCACCAACGAAGGAAGACTTGGAGCCAGCGCGGTTACTTCGTTCTTGTTAAAAGCAATATTAAAGGAGGAGTTCCACGAAAAGTTTTTTGTTGCAACAATCGCTGCATTAAGTGTTACCTCAAGTCCTTTATTGTACATAGAACCCACATTGGTAGCGATAGCGTTGGGCAGGCCTGCAGAAGGTGGCTGCGTAACATTCAGTATCAAACCATCAACGTTATTATTATAATATGCAATCTCACCGGTTATCTTTTCTTTTAAAATTCCGAACGTGATACCAACATCAGTTTTGGTACTGGTTTCCCATTTCAGATCCGGATTACCTGCGTTACCAAATCCTAATGTTGACCCTGTTGCATATAAGCCAGCACCATATGTTGATAATGAACCGAAGTTGCTCAGACCGGAAATATTACCCAGACGTCCGTAACTGCCCCTTAACTTGAAGCTGCTGAATACGTTGTCTAACTTTGCAGCGGTCCAGAAGTTTTCTTTTGCGATCTCCCAACCGGCAGATACGCCCCAGAAAGTACCGTACTTATTATTCGCACCTAATTGTGAAGCACCATCCCTGCGGATATTTCCTGAAATGGAATATTTTCTGTCGTAGTTATATGTTAAACGTCCGAATATGGATGTCAGATAGCTTTCACCAATATTATTGGTAGTATTTGACAAGGCAACTGTACCAAAACCTCCCTGGATATTGGTAAAGAAGGGATCAGATATAGTGGTCCTGAGCAAACCAAAACCTGAATTGTTTGATTTTTGCTGTTCGGTACCAGCCAGGAGGCCGAAAGTATGTTTATCAGCTAATGTATAATCAAATTGGGCAGTATTGGTCCATACCCATCTTTTATTCTTATTATAAGCGCTGGTGGCATTACCAATAGGGAAGCCTTCGCCACTTGATGCACTGGCAAAAAGATCATTGTCGACAAATGAATAGTCAACCCCATACAAACTTCTCAATGTTGCCCATGGTACCGGTTTAAATTGTAAGTATACATTACCTTGTAACTGGTTGGTTTCGCTGTTTGATTGATTTTCTTTTAATGCTGCTACCTGATTGTAAAACCCAACCTGTGTGGTTTTATTATTCATCAAACCTAATAAACCTGTAGCCGGGTTAATGTTATAGGTACCGTCATTATTGTAAGGAGAAACATTGGGCGAGTTCACCTGCGCAAGACGTGCCAGACCACCTGTATTAAACGCTTCACCAGGTAATGAACCTGAACTTAATGCTGCCAGGTTTTTCTGGTTGGCATAAGAAATCTTACCCCCTACACTGATCATTTTATTGATCTTGTTATCAACATTTGCAAGCAATGTTTTTCTTTCAAAATCATTTCGCTGTATTATACCCTGTTGTTTGGTATATCCGAAAGAGAAATAATAACTTGTTGACTCATTAGCACCGGAAACATTAATGTTATGATTGTGAGAAAGGCCTGTTCTGTAAGCATAATCATACCAGTTGGTATTGATCGGGTTGCCATCAGGCCCATTAGTTAAGGCAAAAACATTGATTGCCCCTGTTCCTGCATTGGCTGCAGACTCATTTTTGATATTGGTGTATTCTGTGGCATTTAGCAATACCGGTAAACGCTGAGCAGTTGCCCAGCTTACATTACCGTCGTAGTTAACCCTGGATCTTCCCGGTTTACCTTTTTTAGTGGTAACGAAAACAACGCCATTTGCAGCACGGCTGCCATAGATAGCTGATGCAGCTGCATCTTTTGCAATATCAATACTTTCAATATCACTCGGATTTATACTCGCCAATGCATTTCCTGCTGCATTGGTAGAGCTGACATCACCTGTAAATGCAGGCACCCCATCGATAACTATTAAAGGATAAGAACTTAAGGAGATGGAATTGGTACCCCTGATCCTGATAACAGGTGGGTTATTCAACACGCCATTAGGAATGGTGATCTGCACACCCGCCGCGCGACCACCTAAGGCCTGTTCAAAACTCTGTACGGGCTTGTCGGCTAAAACCGCACCTTTTACAGTACTTACACTGGCAGTAAGATCCCTTTTCTTTTGTGTACCATACCCTACTACAACCACTTCTGATAGAGCTTTATCTTCTGCAGTCATTTTTAAAGTGATACTCGTTTTGCCGTTAAGGTTAACCGTTTCGGCGTTGTAGCCTATATAACTTATTTTCAATGCTTTGTCCCTGTCGGTAACCGATAGGGAGAAATTTCCACTATTGTCGGTTATCGTTTTTTTGTCAGAACTCGAAGCTGAAATAGTGACTCCCACTAGCGGGGCGCCTTTTTCGTCAGTTACATTTCCGGTAACTGTTCGATTTTGTGCATAGAGCTGTGTGGTAAGCAACACCACAGTACTCAGAAGTGCCAATAATTTTCTCATTTGCAATTTTTTTTATTTAGGATTGTTAACTAGACAGTTATTCCATTCAATAGGCTGCATAATCGGGTTTCTTACCATCCAAAACCTGAAAACCAACACTAACCTCTTGATTTTAGGACTAAAAGGGGCAGATTAGGGCATTTATTTACAAGTGAGGGTTGAAAAAAGAAGTCTCAATCCATCTTTTTTTTGCCTGAAGTACTGATGATTAGTACCGGAAGCAGGATTAAATTAGTTAAAGTACCCACTACAAGGGTTAATGAAGTAAGCCAGCCCAAGGCTCTGGTACCTCCAAAATCGCTCCAGCAGAAAATAATAAACCCTGCGATCAATACCAATGAGGTATAAATGATACTGATGCCTGTATGGCGGATTGTTTGTACCAGCGTTTTCGGCACATCCTGTTTATACAACGGTAACTCCTGCTTATAATTAATGAGGAAACGTATGGTTACATCTATAGCAATGCCCAAAGCCACACTAAACACAAGTACGGTTGATGGCTTTAATGCAATACCCGACCATCCCATTACACCGGCTGTTACGATCAGCGGGATGAGGTTAGGAATTAAAGAGCAGATTAATATTTTAAAAGAGCGGAACAGGTATAGCATACAAAGTGTGATTAATGAGAAGGCCCAAAAAATACTTTCTTTCAACCCTTTAATAATGAAAGCGGATCCTTCCAGAAAACTGATGCTGCTTCCGGTAAACGTTACATGATAGGAAGCTGTATCGAATAGTTCGTCAGCTTTCTTTTGAAAATCCTTTATCAGTAACGGTAATTGAGCACTGCCCACATCTTTCATGTTAACACTTATCCTTGCCATCTGTTTGGTACTGTCCATAAAACTGTTCATCAGTTTACTAAGGCCTTCGGCTGCTTTGGCCGAACTATTTCCTTTTGCCTGCAGATAGGGGGCCATGAATAAAAGGTCGGCATCATAAGGAATGGTGTAACTCAGGGTATCACCGCCAAAATAAGCCTGCTTAGCAAATTTTAATCCTTCCACAAACGAAAGCGGTCTTGCGGTTGCAGGATTGGCAGCGATATAGTTTGATAACTCTTCAATTTTTTCAATCGGTTTGCTGCGGAAAATTCCCTTTTTCTTTTTGGTATCAATGATGATTTCTAATGGCATTACACCACCGAAATTCTGCTCGAACCATTTAAGGTCTGTGTAGACCTTATCCTTTTTAGGAAGGTCATCAACAATAAACCCTTCACTTTTTATGCGCAAAATACCCATCACTGCGAAAACAGTAACCACCACTGTAATGCCATACACCCATTTAGCATGATAAAAGGCCCACTGTTCAATCTTTACTAAGATTCTTTCTAAGAATGCGTTGTCTAGGTAACGTGTATGTTTTGCTTTAGGCGGGGGCAGGTAACTAAGTACGGTAGGAATAAAAATTAATGAGATAACGAACAATGCCATGATGTTGATTCCCGCAACTGCCCCAAACTCTTTTAGCAGATCGCTATGTGTTAAAGCAAAAACTGCGAAGCCTATGGCGGCGGCAATATTACAAAAAAGGGTTACAATGCCCATGCGGCCCACCATGGTAATAAGTGCTTCTTCTTTGTTATTCGTTTCCCGGTAAGCGGTATGGTATTTGTTTAAAAAATAAATGCAATTGGGGATACCTATCACCACAACCAATGGTGGTATGAGTGCGGTTAAGAGCGTGATCTTATATCCAAACAAAACAATCGTTCCCAAACACCATACTACGCCCATACCTACTACCAGTAAGCTCATTACTGTTGCACTGAATGAACGAAAGAAAATAAATAAAGTGATTGCCGATAAAACTAATGATCCAATAAGGAACCAGTTCATCTCATTTTTAATACGGTTACCTATAGTGGTGCGAATAAAGGGCAACCCACTGGTATGCACTTTTGTATTTGCTTTGTTTTCGAAGTTGCTTATCTGTTGCAGAATATCATTGATCAACCTTGTGCGGCTTTTACTGTTGATGGTGTCTTTGTTAACACTAACCCCCATAAGGTAAGTATGCAACTGCGGGTTGTATAATAATTTTCTGTAGAAAGGCAGGTTTTCAAAAGTAATTCTTGCGCTGTCCAGTGACGCTTGTGAGGAGAATGGATAGTTAAATATTTTAACGGGCAGTAGTTTATGATTCACAGAATCGTTAACCAGGTTTACCACTTCGGGGATGCTTAGAATTTCTGTAACGCCCTTTACCTTTTTTAAATGCTGGTGTAATTGGCCCAGCTCATTAAAAAAAGAAGTTGTGTAAAATTTATCAGATTCTATACCGATCACCATCGTGTTGCCGTCTGCACCGAATTTTTTCAGGAAAGCCTGGTATTCTACATATTTAGGGTTATCTGTGGGAAGGGCTTTTGTAAAATCATACCCCAACTGAACATGTGATGCTTTCCACCCCATAAAAAGGGTTGTGGCCAATAATGCGGCCAATAATACCAAACGCTGCTGTAAAATGAACTTTCCTGCTTTATACCACATGGTCACTAAATTAATAACTACAAAGAAAGCAATAAAAAAGGACAAGAAATTACAGTTGATTTAACGCCTGTTTCAGTTGTTTACACTGAGTTTTGTGTAACGTGTTGTAAAAGATTTTTTAACACTTAATTTTAAATATCTAGTATCCAACAAAGCGGCTAACACCGCTTTGTTTAGACCCCCAATATCCATGAAAGCCAACAGGTATACATATCTGTTATTGTGCGCGTGCATTTTTATCAGCATTCCTTCATTTACGCAAGGAGTTTGTTCGAGTAGTGCTTTGGCACCTGTTTACAGCCAGACTTTTAGTACGAGTGCTACTGCAACAACCAAAAAAGATTCTACAGGGTTTGGAATTTCTACTAAGTACGCCTTTAGTTCTTCAAGCTTAGCCGATGGGCAGTACATGATTACACCGAAAATTCAAAATGCAGGAAAAGCTGACTGGGCAAAGGGAACCGACCATACAGGCAATCTCAATGGTAATATGTACCTGGTAAATGCAGGAAGACCTGGATCGGGTCCTGTGGATCTGTTCTTCTCTACACAGGTAAATAATCTTTGCTCAGGCTCTGTTTATAGTTTTTCGGCCTGGCTTGTAAATGTAAATACCACGTCCGCCACGGTACCCATCTGTGGTTCCCCGGGGCCGAGTGGAACGGTACTCGCCAAAGTAACTTTCAACATTAAAAACACATCGGGTACCATTTTACAGACTTACACAACGCCAGACCTGCCTCTTACTGCCAACACAACTGTTGTACCCAACTGGCAGCAGTATGGATTCCAATTTTCACTTCCATCGGGAACCACTTCTCTGGTACTGGAAATGCGGGATGCCTTAGGCGGCCAAGCGCAATATTGCGGTAATGACCTTGCAATAGATGATATTCTATTCTCAGCCTGTACCCCAACTGCCACAGCCTCCATCAGCACTGCTACCACTATTTGTTCGGGCACTGCCACTACTATCAGCAGTTCAATTGTCAACAGTCCGTATAGTAACGCAGCGTATCAATGGCAAAAGAGCACAGATGCCGCAACGACCTGGAACAACATTGGTACTCCCGGTACTTCAGCAACCAGTTATCCTATTGCCAGTGCAATTGTGGCAGATGGCGGAATGTATCGTGTACTGGTTGGGCCAGATGTTTTTAGTTTATCCAGTTCAACCTGCGTTACAGCTTCGAACACGATAACGCTTACGGTTAATCCATCACCATCTGTTTCCGTAAGCAGCAGCAGCCCTATCTGTTCGGGCAATTTATTATCGCTTATTTCCAGTGCTTCCGGTGGAACATTGCCTTATACATATAACTGGTCAGGGCCAAACAGTTTCACTTCTACTTTCGCCAACCCGAGTATTTCAAATGCAGGCACGGCTGCCGGCGGCAACTATACCTTAAACCTGACAGATAACAATAATTGTACAGCTTTGGCTTCGAAGAATGTTACTGTTAATGCTACACCCGTTGTTCCGGCCATAACGGGAACGGCGAATGGATGCCTGGGCAGTAACTTAATATTAAACAATACTACTGCAGGTGGTGTATGGAGCAGTAATAATCTGACTGTTGCCACAGTGAGCAATAGTGGACTTATTACCATTACAGGAGGTGGAACAAGTGTTGTTTCTTATACTTTAACCAATGCCAGTTGCTCGGTTTCAGCCCTTATAAATATTAACGGAGCAAGTGTAACCTTACATCCTGATATAATTGAATGTAACAATGGTATAACACATTTTACTGCCACTGATACTTACTATGGCGTTACTTACAGCAATAGTAATGTTGGCAATACTTATTCATGGATGATTACGGGTGGTTCTTCCTCATTTCAGGGATCTTCTTCAGCCAGTTCCCAATATCCAAGTATGCAGCTCCTAACCGGTTATTCCTATATAGCTGTTATACAATTTACTACCAACGGAGTTACCTGCAGTGACACCCAGATGATTTATAAAAATGTAACAGCTGCAGATACCATTCAGGGCTCACATGATACTACAGTTTGTTATACGACAGGTCCTATTAATCTTTCCGGAAAAGTTTCAGCGGTTACCAACAGCTATACGTGGTCAACAACAGGATCCGGGGTATTTTCTAATTCGAATGCCCT
>JAYSXR010000135.1:0-4666 GCA_043717145.1 Chitinophagaceae bacterium
CGGCACCACCTTTAATTGTAACACTCACCTTGGACCATGTTTCGCATGAATACTTTACAAAACTGCGCACTGAACATTTTCCGGCACATTGTAATTACCTGGATGCACATATTACTTTGTTTCATCATTTACCTGCGGGTATTCCCGGTATCACAGAAGCTTTAAAAACATTGTTAAAGAGAAGTTTGATAAAACTGGATGTAACGGGTATTAAAAATATAGGTAAAGGTGTTGCCTATATCATTTCTTCTCAGGAGCTGCTGACGTTACATAAAAAAATGCAATCTGTTTTTGAAGTTTATTTAATATCCCAGGACCGCAATAAGCTATGGCCACATATAACCGTACAAAATAAAGTAACTGCTCACAAGGCTAAACAAACAGAACAAATACTAATACAAACTTTTAAGCCATTTTCTATTCAGGGCATTGGCTTTTCTGTATGGATATACAGGAACGGCCCCTGGGAGCATGTAAACAATTATTTATTCGACTAAAATTAAGTATCGCTCGGCTTCTTAATTACCTTGCCCATCTATGGCTTACTTAATCTGACAGATATATGATAAATAAAGAGAGAGAAAACTTATCAGGTTTTCTCTCTTTCTCATTGAATAACTTATGATAAAATTAATTACCATCTTCAGGTAAAATATCTTCGACTTTATTGGAAGAAATATCGTTGGATGGGGCAACATAAATTGTCTGGTGATAAAACTTGGTAGAAGGTTTTACTTCATTTAGTTTTTCCTGGAAAATAGCGATGTAATTATTGTCTTTATTGTTTTTATTAAAGACATCTTTCAGTTGAGAAAATAAATCTGCAGAACTGGATTCAAACACAGAGGTCTCAAGGCTAAGCAATTTAATATTTGCTTCCACAAACTGGTTCATTTCCGTATTAATAATGGTACAATGTATATTCCCTTTTACAATAGAATCTTTACAAAGGTTTACCCGCAAACTATAAACAGAGCCTTCAAATTCACCTTCGATTTTAATATCATTACAGATAATAACACCCCGTATGATACCGGTAGGTGTGATATGAATAGTTTTTTTACTATACAGGACGCCATTGAAATTACCATCAAGAATAATATCGTTTTCAGAATCCAGTACCCCGGAAATATTGGTCGAGCTGGTAATAAACAGTTGCTTCTCATCCTGAGAACCCTGGGTAGAAAAACTCGAATTCGGATCGTGTAATAATTGTTCCCTGAATTTGTTCATGCGTTTAAGTTTATGTTTTAGAAAAGCACTAAATTATTAGGATAGAAAAGTTGATAATTCCCGGCAATATATGCGTTTCCGCTCATTATTTTTTTATGATTTTTTAAAACATACACTTGTTTTCATGAAAAGCGTTCAATATTGGTTATATTGAAGTCCCTATTGAACTAAAATTCATCCTATGCTATTCAAAAAATCAGAAGCGCCTGCAGAAATGCTGCCCGCAGTGCAGGTAGTTTCTGGTGGTGTTTATTTTGGTATCATTAAAACGGCTTCCCCCATCCGTATTGAAGGTGATTTTAAAGGGATTATTTTCTGTACAAATAAGGTGATTATTGATAAAAAGGCTTCTGTTAATGGCGATATCCTGTGCCATGATATTGTAATCGGTGGTATGATTGAAGGCAATGTAATCTGCAAGAATAAATGTTCCCTGAACGAAGATGCTATTGTAAACGGCATTGTCCGCACCTCTAAATTTGAAAACGGTGAAAACAGCTCGGTTACCGGACCGGTTTATGTAAATAAGGACAACATGAATATTGATGTAGACGAATATTATGAACTCTTTAATAAAAAAGAAACCCTTGAAAAAATAAAAGCCGAGTATTTCTCCCTGCCGCAGAAACTTATATTAATCTCCTGACCTGACCGTTACTGTTAAACGTAACCTATCATAACCAGGCACATGTGGAATAACCAAATAATCCAAATCAATTATGGAAGAATTATCTGTTGAGAAGCCGGTTGAATTACTGTCTCTTGATTCTACAGCCTGAGAACAACTTTATCAAGCTGCCCGTTGGGCAAGATATTTGGCCATCATGGGATTCATAGCCTGCACTATTATAGTTGTAGCTGGAATCTGGATGGGAATAATGTATTCTTATGTGAGTACGGTTTCTAACTGGTATAATTATTCAGGAGGAGTTGTGAATACGCCAGGGAGGTCTGGGTTCATAGGATTGGTGTATATTATTATGGCGGCAATCTTTTTATTCCGTTGTTTATACCTGTACCGGTTTGCAAATAAAATGAGATCAGGTTTGCAGGAGCACAGTCAGCATGCAGTTAATGAATCATTCCGTAACCTGAATAAAATGTTCCGGTATAACGGTATTATTACGGTTGTTTTAGTATTGCTTTATGGTGTTATTTTTGTTGTAGCGGTTATTATTGCGGTAAACCGTTAAGTCATTCTTTTGGAAGGAATTTTATCAGATAAGAATAAATTAACGCAGATATTTTCTGTTTGAATCGCTGTACCTGGTTTTTTAATATGCCTTATATTTGGGAGAAAGGGATATTTTTGTATCTCTACCTAAAATCATCAACAGCGATCAATGAAGGCGAAGCTGCAGCAATTGTCTGAACAACTGGAAGGCGATCTTTTTCTCGATAATACGATCCGTACTCTTTATGCTACTGATGCATCTGCCTACCGCGAAATGCCTTTAGCAGTAGCGATCCCGAAAACCAATGCGGATATAGTAAAGCTGATTGATTTTACAAAGCAAAACAAGACCTCGCTAATTCCAAGAACCGCCGGTACTTCTTTGGCAGGACAAGTAGTAGGTAATGGCATTATTGTAGATGTATCTAAACATTTTAGCCAAATACTGGAATTAAATAAAGAGCAAAACTGGGTGCGTGTTCAGCCCGGGGTGATACGTGATGAGTTGAATATGTACTTAAAGCCACATGGGCTTTTTTTCGGCCCTGAAACTTCAACCGCTAACCGGGCCATGATTGGTGGAATGGTAGGCAACAATTCCTGTGGATCAAACTCGGTTATTTACAGAAGCACCCGCGAACATTTACTAGAAGTAAAAGTATTTTTAAGTGATGGATCAGAAGCCCTATTCAGTGAAGTATCTATTGATGATTTTCATGCAAAATGTGAACTGGATAATTTAGAAGGGGCTATTTACAAAAATTTTCGCGGGTTGTTAAGCAATTACGAAAACCAGGTGGAGATTAGGAAAGAATTTCCGAAGAAAACGGTTGAAAGAAGAAATACAGGATATGCTGTTGACCTGTTAGTGGATACTGCCCCTTTTACAGCTGGCGGCGATGATTTTAATTTCTGTTCACTGATTGCCGGTTCTGAAGGAACACTGGCATTCATCACTGAGATCAAACTGAATGTAGTGCCGCTTCCGCCTAAGGAAACGGGATTATTATGTGTACATTTTAACAGTATTGATGAATCGTTGAGGGCAAATCTGATCGGTTTGAAATACCATCCCAGTGCCAGTGAATTGATAGACCATTATATATTGGAATGTACCAAAGAGAATATTGAACAAAGTAAGAACCGTTTTTTTGTGCAAGGCGATCCCGGTGCAATTTTAGTTATCGAATTTATGCGTGCTACACGTGAAGAAATTATTGATATCACCCAAAAAGTAGAAGCCAATATGCGTGCTGTTGGATTGGGTTATCATTTTCCGGTTTTATTTGGTGAGGATACCAAAAAAATATGGACACTCCGCAAAGCCGGTTTGGGCCTATTGGGTAACCTGCCCGGCGATGAAAAAGCAGTACCTGTGATTGAAGATACTGCCGTAGATGTAAATGACCTGCCAGCGTATATCCGGGATTTCGATGAAATACTTACCAAGCATGCCTTGCATGCCGTGCATTATGCACATGCCGGCTCGGGTGAAATCCATTTGCGGCCCATCATCAATCTAAAAACAAAAGAAGGCAATCAATTATTCAGGACGATTGCGGAAGAAGTGGCAACACTGGTTAAAAAATACCAGGGCTCACTAAGCGGTGAACATGGCGATGGCAGGTTGCGTGGCGAATTTATCCAGCAAATGGTGGGGGAGAAGAATTACCAATTATTACAGGCGATTAAACGCAGTTGGGATCCGGAAAATATTTTCAACCCTAATAAAATTGTTGATACGCCGCCAATGAATACTATGCTGCGTTATGAACCAGGGCAATTCACACCTGCATTCAAAAGTATTTTTCGCTTTCATAAGCAGGATATTCTGCAACATGCTGAACAATGCAATGGTTCGGGCGATTGCCGGAAAACGCATTTATCCGGTGGCACCATGTGCCCTTCATTCATGGCAACACGGGATGAAAAAGACAGTACTCGCGCAAGGGCCAATATTCTTCGCGAATTCTTAACACATTCGGATAAGCTAAACAGGTTTGATCATAAGGAGATCTATGAAGTGATGGATCTCTGTTTGAGTTGCAAAGCTTGTAAATCAGAATGCCCATCCAATGTGGATATGGCCAAGCTGAAAGCCGAGTTCCTGCAACAGTATTATGATGCCAATGGTGTACCCTTCCGCTCAAAATTGATTGCTAACTTTTCTTCATCAGCAAAACTGGGGTCGCTGATGCCCTCCACCTATAATTTTATAGTTTCCAATTTTTTCACGGGTAATTTTATAAAATGGGTTTC
>JAYSXR010000136.1:0-4649 GCA_043717145.1 Chitinophagaceae bacterium
TAACGCGCTACTAATGATAATCAGCATCGTGATAAATATAAACATGCTATGCAGCGATTATTTGTTTTGCATAACAGACTAATAAACTATTTATCAGACATGCCTTAAGCAAAATTTTGTAGCCCCCTATACAAACAATTGAAGCATTCATGATCATTACCTTTCGTAACACAGTTTGTTTTCCTTTTCTAGTCCTGCAGTATATGATCTGAAGCAAAGATTACATTATTCACAGATTATCAGGTGCGAAGTCCTATAAGCATCAGGCAAAATACCTTCTTAATATCCATGCAGTTGTTTCATGCTGTTCCATCAATCCGGTAAGGAAATCAGCGCTGCCTGCATCTTTAAATTTATCGCTGCAGTCATCCACATTTTTTCGCAGCAACTGAATAATTGTTTCATTATCTTTCAATAGCTCTTTAATCATTTCTTTGGAGGAAGGATACTTACCCGGTGACTCTTTGATAGAGGATTGCTTACTAAACTCATTCATCGTACCAATGGTTTTACTGCCAAGTTTATTAATCCGTTCAGCAATCTCATCAATAGATTCTTCCAGTTCTGTATATATCTTTTCGAAAAGTTTATGTAATTCCATAAAACTTTCCCCTGCGACGTTCCAATGAAATTTTCTAGTTTTTACATACAACATCATTTCATCCGCCAGAACAGTTGATAAAACAGCAACGACATGGGCAAGATTCTTGTCTGAAATTCCGATATTAGGTTTCATAAATTTTATTTATTATTTAGGTATAGTTGTTTCATCGCTGTCTGATCCGGAAAATGAACCGCCAATGGCATGCATCAAACTTGAAACCGGGCCGTCCATTTTATTAGTCCTGTCATCAATTGTATTATCATTTAATAAAGTCCCGATTTGCATACTTGCCGGAAGGTAGGGCAATACGTCATTACGGGATGCAGCTAGTATATTCTTTACATCTTCGATTGAACCTTTCGTTAGCTGCTCCCTAATTATTCTTATGGATTCTTCAGCGATGGTATTCAGTTTTGGAATCGTGAATTCTTCTGTATGACCGGAATAGGCGGATATCTTTTCAATAATTTTCTCTTTCTGGTCACTAAAGATAAATTCAGTCCAATCCGAATCGAGATCAGCATCCAGGATTGCTTTAGCACCTTCATCGGGCAGGCTGTATTTGTATAAGGCAACTAATACTGCCGGAATAGCTGCTTGGCTAAACCGTTTTTCAGTTGGTTCATTTTTATCAATTATTACTTCCTGTGTATTAGCATCAATTTTTTGCAAAGGTGAGTAACCCAGGCTTTGCTGTACTGTTTGTAAGAGATTAATTGACATATATATTCAGTTGATGATAATATCTATTATGAACAACTCCATTTTATTAAGAAAAACAAATAATATATAAAGTTGATTTCTTTACAGATAAAATTGTTACACAACTTTTGTTAATAGTTACATTATTCTCACATTTTCTTTATTTCAGTATAACACAGTTATAAATGGTCGTATTATTGTAGCGGTTGTATATAAGATTTTACAGCTTAAATCAAGAACATGAAAAAAATCGTAGTTGCCTTGTTTGCCGCAAGTGCCTTGGGCCTGAGTGGTTGTAGTACTTTACAATCTTTGACCAATATCCTTTCGGAAGGAGATGCTACCAATGCCATTAAAGAGGCATTGATGATCGGCTCTAATTTTGGCGCAAATAGCCTGGCTCAAAAAGGTTCATTCAGTAAAGACATATTGTTAAAAGCCATTTTACCACAGGAAGTTCAAAAAGTAGTACAGACATTAGACAGGTTAGGCCTCACCACAGAATTAAACAGGTTTACCAATACCCTAGACAATGCTGCTATAGATGCAGCTTCTAAATCGGCTCCTATTTTTATTGATGGTATCAGGCATATGTCTATCCGTGATGCCATCGGCATAGTAAAAAATGGTGGTACTGCGGCTACGGATTATTTACGGCGTTCTGTAGGGGATAGTTTACGAGGTGCAGTAGCTCCTGTAATGCGATCAGCTTTGAATGAATATCGTATTGCCCAGGAATGGGATAAGTTAGTAGGGCCTGCAAAAATTTTGCTCGGCAACAGGGCCGGACTTAACCTAAATCTCGAGAACATACTCGCAATTATTATAACCAATGAAATGTTCAGTAAAATTGAACAACAGGAAATTTCTATACGCACCAATGCACAGGCTAGAACCTCAGCAACCCTGCAACGCGTATTTGGCAAGGACTGGAATACGACTTCAACAAGATAAAACATATAATTACCGACTTAAGTATTAACCGTTTATTTTGTATTTTCAATGCTGAGCATGTATTATTACCAATTAATACCATCAGCATGGAAAAACGTTCTTTTTTAAAAGGCTTGGCGCTGGCCGGGTTAAGCGCCCCTTTTTCGGGTAATGCTATGGAGAAGTGGATAGCAAAAGCAGTTCATAATTCTGCCTCTCAACTTTCAGAAGATGAAAGTTTCTGGATAGGCATCAGGGGTGAATACAAACTTAAGCCCGATTATATTAATCTCGAAAATGGCTATTATAATATTCTTCCAAAAGAAATCCTGGAAAATTATATACAGCATATACGGGAGATAAATTACCAGGGCTCCTATTATATGCGCACTGTGCAGGCAGAGAATAAAAAATCAATGGCCGCTAAAGTAGCTGTTTTGGCAGGTTGTTCACCCGAAGAACTGATACTTACACGGAACACAACCGAATCGCTTGATATGATCATTGGGGGTATTCACTGGAATGCCGGTGATGAAGCTGTTATGGCTGAACAGGATTATGGCTCAATGCTGGAAATGTTTAAACTGGTTGGCAAAAGATATGGAGTAGTAAGCAAGGTACTTTCCATTCCCAATCACCCTACTTCTGATGAGGAAATCGTAAACTTGTATGCCAATGCCATTACTGATAAAACGAGGTTATTAATGATTTGTCATATGGTGAATATCACCGGTCAAATATTGCCTGTGCGGAAGATCTGTGATATGGCCCACACCAAAGGTGTCGAAGTGATGGTAGATGGAGCGCATGCCATTGCCCATATCCAGTTTAGTATCCCGGATCTCAATTGCGATTATTATGGTGCCAGTTTGCACAAATGGCTGGCAGTACCACTTGGTGTTGGGATATTATACGTGCAGAAGGAAAAGATAAGTAAGGTCTGGCCCCTGCTGGCCGAGGGCGAAAGAAAGGAAGCTGATATTTCCAGGTTAAACCATATTGGTACCCATCCTGTACATACAGATCTGGCCATTACACATGCCATAGATTTTTACAGTAAAATAGGTGCTGACAGAAAGGAAGCGCGTCTGCGTTTTTTACAACAATACTGGACAAACAAAGTACGGAATATTACAAATGTAGTAGTGAATACACCCGCTGACCCTACCCGTTCCTGTGGGATAGCCAATGCAGGCATTAGGGGGATGAACCCTTATTTACTGGCAGAAACCCTGTTGAAGAAATATGGCATTTATACGGTAGCCATTAATGGTGCCAATGTTCATGGTTGCAGGATTACACCGAATGTATTTACAACAATTGCGGAATTAGATGTTTTGGTTAAAGCGTTAAAAGAACTTGCGGCCTGATTGAGTGGCGGCGTGTAAATGAGTAATGGTTAATGATGAACTTGGGCAGGTTGTAAGAACCTGTTCTTATTGACCATTAGCAATTGTGGTCATTCACGAAATCCAACACAGGTGGTAAGTTTATCAGTTAGCTTCAGCGTAAGTAGAACTATTAAATTCAATACGATAGGCATTGCCTGATCTGGCTAACAGTTTACAGCCCCAGCCCTTATTTTTGAACAAACCAGTTTGCCATTCGATAGTGATAGATGATGCATGGAAGGCATAATTATTCATCTCATCCTTATCCGTTCCAAAAGCTACTTTGTATTTACCGTCAGCCAGTAAAACAATATGGCCAATATACATAGTAGGGATACCGGAATACAAATCGTATTTGCCCAGGTGAAGGTTGCTGCTATTAACCTCTGTTATTATTAAAGATGTTATTGCTTTAGCTGTTACACGCAGACCATTTTTATTAAATTGCACCGTGTTTTTACCTTTTACCGTTTGTGCCTCATACATATTATTTTTAACTGAAATTACTTTTTCAATCTCACAAAACCCAATCAGCGTGCGGTTTCAGCCAAAATAAAAAATTCAATCCTAGTAATAAAACAGTTTAAAAAACTCTTTTTTTAGGGTGTTTTTTATAATAAAATCCTGATTGTGAATAACACTTTTAACAATCTCTGTTAAATTCAATTAACAATGATTTAATAATTGTAGTGCAATTCCTACATTTTAAGCGATATTTAACGTTAGTAGTATGTAGTGTTTATAAAGGTGTAGTCATTAGTTTCATCGCTGCAGTTAGTTTTATTTTCAGGAATAAGGAATGAAATATGATAGTAACTTTATAGTAATCAGGCTATTCAGTTTCGAATATTGAGATAGGATGGTTAAAAAGCATTTATGCGGGCTTAAAAAAATAAAATATATGATTAAATCGCTTTAGGGCAACAATTGAGGTACTGTATCGTAGTGTAGGCTGACTGTACAAAACAAAACGTATCCTTTATAAACCTCAGGCTCGTCTCTGCTTTTAGAAAATTGGT
>JAYSXR010000137.1:0-14136 GCA_043717145.1 Chitinophagaceae bacterium
ATGCGACTGAATTTTTACAATTTCGTGCAGATGCCCAATGGGCTAAGACCAATTTTGATTCTACCTCTAAACCGGGAATAAAATATTTATTTACCGACCCTTCAAAATTGCCTTCAGATTTTTCGCTGAATCAATGGTTTGCATTAAATGGTGCAAACCCAGCCGGCGACCCTGTTGCAGAGTGGTTTGCCCGCAATCAGTATAAACCCATTGAATTAGCCAATTACAAAGCCGGCCAATCCATTGACTGGGAAAAGCAGATTTATAATGAAAACGCTTTACAACATGATCATACGGTAAGTATTGCGCAGAGAAGAGACGATTATAATTATTATTTTTCTCTGGGCTATCTAACCAATGAAGGTTTAACAGTTGGTGATAAATATAAAACCTTCCGTACCCGTTTTAATTTAGAAGCAAAAGCGGCGGAGTTTTTAACGGTGGGCATTAATTTTCAATATTCCAATAGAGATGAGAGTACTGTTCCTGTTAGGTTTGGAGATATTGCTTCTACTACACCCTGGGGCTCTTTCTATGCGGCCGATGGTGTAACCATCAGACAAAGCCCTAATGATGATCCGGGTTCTAATACCCATCCTTTTCTAGATCAGGCCTATACAAAACGCTTGTATAAATATGATGATTTTTTTGCTTCAATATTTGCAAAAGGTAAATTGCCATTTGGTTTTTCGTACCAAGTTAATTTTTCTCCCCGTTATGATGTATTACGCGAATACCAGCATATATCTTCGTTAAAACCCGATGTAGCAGCCAGAAAAGGAATTGTAAACAGGAGAAACCAAACCGTTTATTCATGGCAGGTGGATAATATCCTTCGCTGGAATAAAAAGTTCGGCAAACATGCTATCGAAGCAACTTTCTTATTTAATGCAGAAAAATTCCAATCATGGAATACCAATATACAGGCCGAAAATTTCTTGCCGAATGACAACCTGGGTTTCAATTCAATTCAATCAGGCACTCTACCTCCTATCGTTAACAGCGATGACCAATATGAAACAGGTGATGCCATAATGGGCAGGGTTACTTATAATTATAACCAACGTTATTTTTTCACGGCAACTGCCCGTAGAGATGGCTATTCTGCTTTTGGACAACAAAACCCGAGAGCTACTTTTCCTTCCCTGGCGTTTGCATGGGCACTTAGCGAAGAAAAGTTTATGGCTAGAACTTCAAAATGGCTGGACTATGCTAAAGTAAGGGTATCGTACGGCGAAAACGGGAATAGACAAATCGGAAGGTATGCCGCCTTATCAAATTTAACTTCCGGAACGTACAATTTTGTTACTTCTGGTGGATTAACGTATAACACAGCGTATGTTGCCGCAACTAACTTATCAAACCCAAATTTAAAATGGGAAAGAAACAGTTCCATAAATATTGGTTTGGATTACTCCATGTTTAAGGGTATAGTAAGTGGCTCATTCGAGTTTTATAACAGAACTACCAAAGACTTGTTGGTTAATCGTTCATTGCCTACAGTTACAGGATTTAATTCTGTATTGGTTAACCTGGGTGAAGTGCAAAACAAAGGGTTTGAATTCAGTGTGAATACGATTAACATGCAAAAAAAGAATTTTTCATGGAATACCAGTTTTGGAATTTGGACTAACCAAAACAAAATTATTCATTTATATGGCGCCACACCTGATTATGATCCAACAGGTAAACAAATTGGCAGTTCAGAAAAAGATGACATAAATAATGGCTGGTTTATTGGAAAATCTATCACTGCCATTTTCGATTATCCTGTACAAGGGGTTTGGCAAACAGCTGATGCCGCTTTGGCAAAATCATACGGATTTGCACCCGGCGATTTTAGATTGGTTGATGGAAATGGAGATGGAAAATACAATATTGATGATAAAAGGTTTGTTGGTAACACTGCCCCATCTTACTCCTGGAATTTGAGAAACGAATTCAAAATTTTTAAG
Source organism: Chitinophagaceae bacterium (assembly GCA_043717145.1). Lineage (GTDB taxonomy): Bacteria > Bacteroidota > Bacteroidia > Chitinophagales > Chitinophagaceae > Sediminibacterium. The sequence continues at coordinate 1,956 of JAYSXR010000137.1, forward strand.
AATTGGGATTTCTCTTTTACCCTTTATGCTAAAGTAGGTCAGTCAACCAGATTCAATGAAGCAACAAATGGAGAAAGAAACCAGGGACTCGTTTTCTATGATCGTGTTAACTTCTATCAAATACCCTACTGGACTCCTTCCAATCCTTCTAATGAATATGGAAAATTGTATGGACAAAGAGGCGGGGGTATAACCTGGAATTATTTTAAAAAATCTTCTTTTATCAGATTAAGTAATATCAGTCTTGCCTATACGATTCCGGCAGAAATTACCAAAAAATGGAAAATAGATGCCTTGAAATTTTATTTCAACGTAGTAAATGCAGGTGTATTTTCTAACTGGAAATACTTCGATCCTGAATTTCATGGAAATGGCAGTAGCGCAACTGGTGGTACTACCAACATCTCTCCAATCCCTTTAACCTATAATTTTGGCTTAAACCTTACATTATAAGATAACCCGTTAAATAAAATGTACATGAAAAGTTTATATAAATTACTAAGCCTGTTAGCCATCCTCTTTGTGGGTACGATGGTCTTAGAGAGTTGTAAAAAAGATTGGCTGGATCCTAAACCCTTATCTATCAATTCACCGGAAAATACATTGGTAGATGCGGTAGGATTTAATGCCGCCTTGAACGGATGTTCGAGATCGCTCCGCGACGAATGGTATGGTGATGGCGCTCCCATTATTACAGAAACTATCTTTTCCGAAGTAGCAGTAGACGGAACAGATGACAAAACCGGTCCGGCACAAAACATGGATCTCCAAATTAAACCAGATGCCCAATTGAACAGTGGAGATTTTAATAAAATTGGTTTTTATTGGGAACAAGAATGGATTGGTATTCGTTTAGCTAATACAATTATTTCCCGCTTACCCGCTGCAACGGCTATCCCGGATGCAACTAAAAATATTATTTTGGGTAAAGCTTACTTTTTCAGGGCCTATAATTATTACAGGTTAACTAATCAGTTTGGAGATGTTCCTTGTCCATTAAAGGAATTAAACACTGTAAAAACGGATTATGCTACCGTTAAAAGAGAAGTAATTTTACAGCGTATGAAAACAGACCTTGAATTTGCTGCTCTTTGGGTACCCTGGTCTGCAGATAAAGGTGATGTAAACAGGGGGGCCGTTTATCATTTATTAGCAAAAATAAATCTTTCCTTAGGCCTGTTTGATGACGCAATCACTGCCTCCAGTGCCGTTATCAATAATGGTGCATATAAATTAATGACCAATCGATTTGGAATTGATGCCGCTAATACAGCCAAAAATGTAACCTGGGATTTGCACCGTCCTGAAAATAAAGGAGCTGCGGCCAATACAGAAGTGCTTTACCTGGTAACAGAACGTTTTGGAATTCCCAATAATTTCGCAAATGGTATTCAATCAATGCGCCAGGCTGTTCCGGGTATATCCATAGCAGGTATTAGAACTCCTAAAGGCAATGTAGGCATTTCTCCACTTGCTAATATTGAGATTGATAATATGCAGATGTACGGTCGTGGCATTGGCCGTTGCCGTTCAACATCTTACCACTATTTTGAAATATGGGATGATGTAAATGATCTTAGGCATGATTCAACATCCGGCAACTGGATGTACATGGAAAACCTACGTTACAGCAGCCCTGCATTGAAAGGTACTGACCCGTCTTATGGTCAAAGATTACAACTGTATAGTTCAACTGGAACTCTTTTATGCTCAGACACTTTACGCACCTGGTTCCCATGGCCTCACTACAAAATATACATTCCCGATACTGAAAACACCCCAATGAGAGGTGGTCATACAGATTGGTATGTGATGCGCTTGGCAGAAACCTATTTAATTCGTGCAGAAGCCTATGTATGGAAAGGTCAAAGAGATCTTGCCATGGCCGATGTAAATTCGGTTAGAACCCGGGCTAAATGTAGTCCGTATATTAATTCAGCCAATGTGAATATTGGAACCATATTAGATGAAAGGGCTAGAGAATTATATTATGAGGAAGGACGTAAAACAGAGTTAACCAGGATTGCATATTTGTTTGCTAAAACGGGACAGGCATACAATGGCAAAACCTATACCTTGGCCAATTTTTCTACTTCTAATTTTATGGTAGACAGAATTTTAGAAAAGAATATATTTTATAAAAAGAATTTTGTCACCCTCCACCAAGATATGATGAAGATAAGCCCGTACCATGTATTATGGCCCATCCCTCAATCTGCTATCAATGGCAATTCGGATGGACGACTCAATCAGAATATTGGCTATTCTGGAGCCGAACTGAACGTTCCTGCACTGGATAAAATTCCGGATTAATCATCGGTTGTTCTTTTTTTATTAAGCGAGTTGAATGCCACACTTTGGGTGTGGCATTCTCTTTTACTTTCGACAATATTTTTTAACCAAATCCATTCAATTATGCGCAGAAACAAAAAATACCTTTTCGCATTTGCCTTCCTACTCATGTGGGGCGTAACGTTTGCACAACAAAAATCAAAACCATCCTTACTACTGGTCATAGACACTGCATTACAGCAGGCCATCGAACAATACAAACGCATGGGAGTAAATTTACCGGCAGATGTTCTCCCTAAGACTTATTATCCCCTGACTAAAAAATCTGAAACTAGTAAATCAAGCTGGTGGTGCAGCGGCTTTTATTCAGGCTCATTAAATTACCTGTATGAATATTCGCATGACGTCTCTTTATGGGAAGAAGCAGGAAGGGCTGAAAAATTACTGGAAAAAGAACAATTCAATAAAGGTACACATGACCTTGGTTTTATGATGTACTGCAGCTTTGGCAATGCTAACCGTTTAAAGCCAAGCAAAGAATATCAGGAAATATTGTTAAACAGTGCCAAATCATTGTCAACAAGATTTAATCCTGTGATTGGCTGTATACAATCATGGAATGCCTCTGCAAAATGGAAGTTCCCCGTGATCATTGATAATATGATGAATCTTGAATTACTTTTTTGGGCCACACAATACAGTGGCGATTCTTCCTTTTACAAAATAGCGGTTACGCATGCTAACACAACCTATAAAAATCATTACAGACCGGATAATAGTTCCTGGCATGTGGTGGATTACGACCCTGCTTCAGGTAAAGTAAACGCAAAACTAACCGCACAAGGCTATGCAGATTACTCTTCATGGGCAAGGGGGCAGGCCTGGGGATTATACGGATATGTAGTTATGTACCGTTCTACCAAAGATCCCAAATACCTTGGGCATGCGAATAAAATTGCCAACTATATCATGAACAATCCCACGCTTCCGGCTGATAAAATTCCTTACTGGGATTATGATTCGCCTGATATACCTGCCACTTATCGTGATGCTTCCGCAGCATCGATTGCGGCTTCTGCTTTACTCGAACTCAGTAAATATGTTGATACAAAAAAAAGCCTATACTATATAAGTTTTGCAGAGCAAATCATCAGAACCCTCGCAAGCCGAACTTATACAGCGCCTGTTGGAGAGAATGGGGGGTTCATTTTAAAACACAGCACGGGAAGTTTACCTGGCAGTTCAGAAGTGGATGTGCCGTTAACCTACGCTGATTATTATTATATTGAAGCTATGATGCGGTATAAAGCACTACAGAAAAAATAATCATCGGAGAAAAGAGGGGAAGAATATCTAACAGATGAACAACAACTATAGAATGCTGAAGTAAGGAGATGTCAACATTCTATAGTTGTTCATCTTTTTTTGCCAATTGTATGAATCTCTTTTCAACATTCAAATAACACCCCTGTAAGTACTTTAACCATATTTCCATTTGTGGTAGATTTGAATCATAAAACAGTCATATCCTCCCTTTTCACTGAGAAATAATTACTAAAATAATAATTCTTTCCAATGACAACCTTCGGGGCGTTTAAAGAGATACTCATTCTATACACTTTATTAGTATAGCTTCTTTATCCCATCAGGGTGCCTTTACAATGGAATAGGTAGAATTACGAAAACGTTTTCGCTTTTTTTTCGCAAAAAACGTATCTTAGATACTTGTTTTCCACTATCCGCACTTCAATTATTTTTTAACCGATTTGATTTTATGAGTGGAATTAATTTAAAAAAGCTATCCCAGGAACTGGGACTTTCCATATCATCTGTATCCAAAGCCCTACGTGACAGTTACGAAATAAGTGCTGAAACAAAAAAAAGGGTGTTGGCTATGGCTGAAAAACTTAATTACCAGCCCAACCCCTTTGCCAGGGGGTTACGAAAAAATAAAAGCACTACCATTGCTGTTGTGATACCTGAGATTGCCAATAATTTTTTCGCGCTGGCTATTGATGGCATTCAACTGGTAGCCCAAAAAAAAGGGTACCATGTACTCACTTATTTAACACACGAAGATTTTCAAAATGAAGAATCTACCATAAAACACCTTCAGGGCGGACGGGTTGATGGTGTATTGATCTCCCTTTGCGGTGGTACAGCCAGTGTAAAACACCTGATTGATTTACACCAGACAGGTGTACCCATTGTTTTTTTCGACCGCGTACCGGAAACAATGGAATGCCCTACTGTAACTACTGATGATTATGAAAGTGGCTTTAAAGCTACTGAACACCTGATATTGGCCGGCTGTAAAAAAATTGCTTATTTATGTGTATCCGGCTTCCTGTCAACTACGCAGAAAAGGATGATGGGATATGAGGCTGCCTTAGAAAAATACAAAATAGTATTTGATCCGAAGATGGTCATTCAATGCAGTAACGACAATAACGCCAATGTTGCTTTGCTAAGAAAATTACTTGCACGCAAAAACAGGCCCGATGGTATTTTCGCGTCGGTTGAAAAATTGGCCATCTCAACTTACTATGCATCCAATGAAATCAAATTAAAAATTCCGCAACAATTGAAAGTGATCAGCTTCTCTAATTTGCGTACTGCTTCATTACTTTCTCCTTCTTTATCTACTATTACCCAACCGGCATTTGAAATCGGCAAGGAATCAGCCGAATTATTATTCCGGATGATCGAGAAAAAAACTTTTGGCAACCGTATAGATAGGGTTGTATTGAAAAGCAGTTTGATAGAGAGGAATAGCTCGGTGAAAAAGTAAGATTGGCTGGATGTTGGATATTTTATACTTGTTACTTGATACTTGATACTAATTAGACTTCTATTCTACCTATATATTTTGCGACTGAAACCTTACCTAAAATATATTATTTACAAGTTTCGTTTAGCGGGATGGTTAGATATCTTGCTTTATCGCATCTCAGAATTACACAGCAGGAAGGCCAATCAAGTGTATAAACAACAATATCCCCAGACCGTTTTACCTGCCGATTATGCATTGTATGAAACCTATCAACTCATCTACCAAAAATTTATTGAGGATGGCGAACTGGCTGCGAGAGAAATTACGGAATGGACAAACCCCTATATCAACTCCCAGCACCCATGCCTTCTGGATTGGGGTTGTGGTGCAGGAAGAATTATCCGTCATTTATCCGCATTACAGCCAGATACCATTTTGTATGGGTGTGATGTTAATGAAGAAATAATCGACTGGAATAAAAGCAACTATCAGAATATTTGCTTTACTGCAATACATGGTTTTCCTCCAATGTTATATGCACCATCATTCTTTCACCTTGTGTATGGCATATCTGTATTTACCCATATTACAGCGGACCAGCAGGTAAACTGGCTAATTGAACTGAACCGTATATTACAAACCAATGGTATCCTGCTTATCACAACACATGGGCTTTATTATTATAAAAAATTATTACCGGTAGAAAGGAAGATTTTGATGGAGAAAGGGCTTTATACGCAAGCGTATTTCAAACAGGGGCATAGGATGATGTCGACCTACCATCAACCCGCACATTTTAAAAAAATGATTGAACCTTATTTTACTATACTCGAATATTATGATGGAGCATTACATCCCAACAAAACAGGTGGGCAGGATCTTTGGATTTTACAAAAAAAATCCTGATTGATAAAGCAAAAAAACACTTCATCATTCAGGATTCGTTATTACCTATTTGACTTCCGACCTGGCTTTACTTACTTCTTCTTCCCTCTTCGCCCGATACTCAGGGCTTTTTACTAATTTCTGCACATCATCCAGTTTCGCAATGTAAATGCTTCGACCATGGGTGCCGAGTATGAGTTCGTTTTCGCGGGGCTGAAGAGCGATATCATGAACGGGTACACTATAGGGCAAGCCTTTACTCCACATCATAGAACTGTTGCCCCCGTCTAAACTTACATATAACCCACCATCCGTGCCAATGTATAAAAGGTTCTCGTTGGTAAGGTCTTCTTTGATCACATTAATGGGTTCTGTCGGAAGGTCTTTTCCTATTTGTTTCCAGGTAGTTCCATAATCTTCACTTACATAAAGGTAGGGAAGAAAATTATCATTCCGGTATCCGTTCAATGAAGCATATACCCTGCCCTCTTTAAAAGCACTTGCAGTTACGCGGCTCACATACAGGTCTTTAGGTAATTTATGCGTAATGAGTTCCCATGTGTACCCACCATCTTTGGTTATTTGTATGTTACCATCATCAGTACCCACATACAACAAACCAAAACGCATAGGGCTTTCAGAAATAGCTGTAGTGGTACCAAACGGGACATCGCCTTGTTTTGGATTTGTTGACAGGTCGGCACTCATAGTTACCAAACTATCTCCCCTGTTAAAAGAGCGGTGAAATTTGTTACTGCCATAATAAAAAACATCCTGGTTATGACGGCTTAACAAAATAGGTGTTTGCCAGTTGTAGCGCAAAGCAGGGTCGCCCAGGTCGCGCGCCGGCCGCACAGACTTCGATTCCTGCGTTGCCAGGTTTTTACGTGCATACGCACCAAATTGCGAACCACTGTAAACAGTTTTGTTATCACGCCAATCTACCTGAACCTGCATACCATCTCCACCTGAAATACCCTTGTAAGGATTTTCGCCCGAATCATACCAGTCATAATTTTCCTTCGTAATACTGGCACCATACCAGGTTCCGTTATCTTGCAAGCCACCATATACATTGTAGGGTTTGGCCATATCGAAAGTAATATTATAGAACTGTCCAACAGGTGGTGTATTGGCTTTGAACCAGTGTTCACCATTATCGTAAGTAATGTTGCAACCGCCATCATTACCAATGATTACATGGCTATCTCTTTTCGGATCTATCCACGCCACATGATGATCTGCGTGTACATTCTCCCGCCCGATAGCTTTAAATGTTTTTCCGCCATCAGTACTCATCTCAATATCAAAGCCTGTTAGCAGAATTTTATTATCATTTACCGGACTTACAAATACTTTACCAAAATAGTAACCATACGTGCTGTACATGGTGAGTGGTTTGTTATTTGTTTTTTTCCAGTTTTTCCCGCCATCATCGCTTCTGTATAATTCGCAACCAATGATAGGTGTTTCAAACAAGGCTGTATTAGCATCAAATAAATAATCCCATATAACCGATGGTGGAAAACTGCCATTGGCTACTGATGCTTTAACCGATGCTGCTGTATATTTGGATGGGATACCGTTGCGCCTAGAACTTATAAATGCACCCAGTTTTTTATCATCTAATGCAAGAAATTGTTCTTTGGTAAGGTCTTTAAAATCACGCAGTACATAAGGGGTTGAATCTGTTTTTCGCAAAACAGTATCTGCCTGATGAAAATTATTGTCTACTACCGCATATACCGTATTTGGATTTTGCTGCGAAACGGCCACTCCTATCCTGCCAACGCCCTCTCCTGACGGAAAGCCACTGCCTTCCTTTGAAACCAATTCCCAGCTATCCCCACCATTAGTGCTTTTATAAATACCACTGGTTTTACCGCTTTCTTCAAAATTCCAAGAACGACGGGTCCTATACCACATGGATGCATATAACTCATTGGAATTTTTTGGGTTGAGATCTACGTCAATCCCCCCCGTATTCTCATCAACATATAAAGTCTGCTTCCATGTTTTACCGGCATCGGTGGTTTTGTAAATACCTCTTTCTTTGTTGGGGGAATATAAATGTCCCAATACAGCTACCCAGGCAATATTATCATCAGTTGGATGTAACAGTATTTTACCAATATGATGGCTTTCCGGTAAGCCTATATACTCCCATGATTTACCATTGTTAACCGAGCGGTACATGCCAATTCCGGCATACGAAGAGCGGCTGCTGTTTACTTCGCCGGTACCCAGCCAGATGGTACGCGTTTTCCAGTTGACTGCTATATCACCCACGGTGAGTACGTCTGCAGAATCAAATACTGATACAAAACTTTGCCCGTTATTACAGGTATACCACAAACCGCCGGAAGCATACGCAATATAAAACTCAGCCGGGTCGTCAGGGTTTGCATCTATATCTACCACTCTTCCGCTCATAATATTGGGGCCTACGTTACGGAAACTGGTATTGTTAACCAATGATTTTTGTTGTAACACCTTTCGTTGTGCATTGGTTTTTAAACGTTCAGCAGCCGGTGTAGGCTTAATTTGTGCCTGGCCCGCAATAGCCAGTAACAACAATAATAGGATTGTTAATTTTCTCATAGCAGTATTTAATGTTTGTAGTTTTGCCTTCTCAATTTAGTAATTATGCGTTGTCTGTTGCTACCATTGCTCATAATATTTTCCCTGGAGGCTTCTGCCCAATGCAAAACCTTTCGGATAAGCACTAAAGGTGAAACGCTGGATTGTGTAGATATGAAAGGATTAAAGCAAGGCAAATGGGCAATTCGTGTGGCCCCACTTCGTGGAAATCCGGGATATGAAGAAGAAGGGCTGTTTATCAATAACCTGAAAGAAGGTACCTGGAGAAAGTTTAACCTCATGGAAGACCTGCTGGCAGTGGAAAATTACAGATGGGGCAATAAAAACGGCCTTTGCCGTTATTTTACTGTTGCCGGCTTGGAACGGGAAGAAAGCTGGCGCGCTTTTAATCCGGGCAAAGCTTATGATACATTGGATGTACAAGATTTAAATGACCCTAATAAATACGAGCAGGTAATCGTAAAAACGGAGGCAAGTTCTCTGCGCCACGGTACCTGGAAATATTATTACCCGCAAACCGGTTACCTTCTCAAATCTGAAAAATATATCCTCGATAAGCTACAGGAACCCGGAGCGGAGGATATCACTAAAAATCTGCCCCGTGTGAATGCTGCGAACGATACTATAAAGGGTAAAACTATGACCCTCTCCGAAAAACCCAAGCCAAAAGAGGTGACGGATTTTGAAAAAAAGACTTCCGGAAAGAAAAAAAAGGTACGCGACGGCAGAACCGGGGGGTAGATCGGTTGCTTTATTAACTACCGGGCTTGTATAACTCAGATTTCTTTATCAAAAGCAACCTTACACTTTCTCGTTGCGTATTATTTGAATTAACAGTAGTTTTAGCCCAGGAACTTGTTATTTAACCTCGTATCCTGATTAAAAAAATTGACCCGGGAGATTCATCAGATATCAACTTTAATTGCGGGTTGTTGCAAGAACGATCGAAATAGTCAGCGGGATTTATATTACCTGCTGCATGATTATGCTATGAAAATAAGTTACCGGTATTTTAGCCGGGTGGAAGATGCGGAGGAATTAACCAATGAATCTTTTATTAAGTTATTTAAAAACATTAATCAGTTCGATAGTCGCCGAGGGGGCGAGCCTGAAGCTCTTTTGAAAGGCTGGTTCAAGCGGATTGTGGTGAATACCTGCATCGATCATTTGCGAAGAACACATTTGAAGCTAGTTAGCCAAGAAATTAGTGAAGAAAGTGAGACTTTTGCTGATACACAGGAAAGCGGGATTGATAAATTGATGTACAATGAAATTATTGAAGCTGTACGAAAACTTACGCCTGTTTACAGAACTGTTTTTAACCTGTTTGTTATTGAAGGTTTCAGCCATGAAGAGATTTCTTCGCAATTGAATATCAGTGTGGGTGCTTCCAAATCGAATTTATCGAAAGCCAGGCACAATCTTAGAAAAATAATTACACAAAAAACAGAGTACAGAATTTATGTATAGCGTTGATGACGATAATGAATTAGATCGCTTGAGCAAAGAAGCTGCAGGGAAATATGAAGTTCCCGGTAAGGCTAACTGGCAAGCGATGCAGGTTGAGCTGGATAAAGTTTTGCCTGAAGAAAACAAACCCCAAAGAAAATTTTTCTTTTTTTGGTGGTTACTGCCTGCCTTATTATTAGGTGGCACAGCCTGGTGGTATTTACAAAATAGCGATAATGGCTCAGCAACGGAAAAAAATATCATCCCTATTACCAATAACAAAACAGCCAATACAAAAAAAGTTGCAAAACCAGTTTCAACCGAAATTGCAACTACTGTTCCGAAAAATCCCGCTGCAACACAACCTGTTACCTTACAGACAGAAATAAATAAGCCTTCTTCCATATCCACATCAAACGTATCTGCCAAACGTATACCTGTAGAAAAAACAAGTATACGTATTCCTGCAGCCATTAACAGAACTTCAGCAATAAAAACGGCAGAAGAAAATGAAGTGAAACAACAGCCTGCTTATCTTTCAAACCTGTCAACAGCAGCGCCTGCAACAGCATTACCGGGAGATGTAAAGGTGGTTGACAACGCCTCCACACTGCCTACTTCAAAAAATAATCTTACCCAATCGATAGAAACTGCAATTAAGGTGGATAGTAATAAGCTGATAGTATTAAATCCACCTATTGTGAAAGAGGCCTCCGAAACAGTTTCACAACCCCTAGAAGAACCTGCTATCCAACCTATAATTGTTAGCAAAAACACGGTTATAGTTGCGTCACAAGGCAGGTGGAGTTATTTATTTTTGGCAGGGGTAGAAAAAAGCACCGTCAAATTCACCTATGGAGTTAATCCGGGTATCAATTTGGGTATAATGGCAGGTTATCATTTTAATAATAAATGGTCCATTCATACAGGTGCTATTTATACGCAGAAAAATTATAAACTTGCCGGAGCAGATTTTACCGCACCAAAAGGTAGCTGGCTAAGTTATTATAAATTAGAAAATGTAGAAGGCTATTGCCGTATGTGGGAAGTACCACTATCGGTTCGTTATATAGTTAGCAACCGTGATAAAACAAGTGCTTATATCAGTACAGGGCTTTCTTCTTATTTTATGACCAAAGAGAATTATAACTATTTTTATTATAGCAATGGTTTACCTGTAACTAAAGGTGCGTCCTATGCCTCAACCGATACACATATTCTTTCCATTGCTCATATATCTGCCGGGTTTGAAAAAAGGATCAGTAATACCATGTCTTTGATAATTGAACCGTATGCGAAAATACCATTTACCGGAGTTGGCCTGGGCAATATCAAACTAAGCAGTTTCGGGCTCAATTTCGCTTTGCAGGTCAGACAGTCCTCAAAAAAATAAACACTTATTTACGCAGCATTTAATGTTCAACAACAATTAAATTGTATTGAAAAAATTATTGAAATGAAAAGTATAAATATATCAATTATAAATACTAATTAGTCCAACTTAAGCCTGCGAAGATGTATGCAAATCCACAAGTTCCTTTTATCTTATCTGCATTTAATGATTTTATAGCTTCGGTTATAAATGCACTAACTTCATTCAGGGTATGATAAAGCTTGTTGGTAAACTTTCTTTTTAGTAATACCCAAATATTTTCTGCCGAATTTAGTTCAGGGCTGTAGGGCGGTAAAAACAGTAAGCCAATATTATTCGGAATTTTTAAAGTTTTTGCTTTGTGGAATGCGCCATTGTCCAGCACTATTATTTTAAACTCTTCGGGATTTTGTGCTGAAAAACTATTCAGGAAAACCTGAAAATTTGCAGCATTGCAGTGGGGCATTTCTAAAAGAAATTTATCTCCGTTTATGGGAGAGAATGTGCCAAACAAATAAAGTGTTTGAAATACCTGGTGGAAAGGGCAAATGGATTTTATTCCCTTTGCAGTTAATGCTTTGCCATTACGTGTAAACAATCCAAACCTGCTTTCATCCAGCAAGAACGGGTTTATACCGTTGAATTTTGTATCGGACGCAAATATTACTTCCTGGCATTTTTAAGTCAAGTTTTCTTAAAAGTGGCAACAGCCTCTTCGTCATTTTTTACATGGCTTTTTCTGGCCACTTTTATTTTGCCCCCAAAATGGCGCTCCGTATATTTTACCAATGTAATGTACTTCATGTCCT
>JAYSXR010000138.1:0-14053 GCA_043717145.1 Chitinophagaceae bacterium
TAATCTCTACACCCGCTGTTGCCAATGGATCCGTAATCTTTGGCAATAGCCTGGGAAAAATTGAAGCCCTTTCACTCAGCAATGGAAAATCTCAATGGACCTATCAGACTGGCAATGCGGTGTATTCATCACCGGCTATAAGCAGTAACAAAGTAGTACTGGGTTCGGGTGATGGAAATATTTACTGTTTATCAGCCGATAGAGGAAAATTGCTCTGGGTGTTCAAAACTGCATCAGCTGTATTAGGTTGCCCGTTGATTGTTCAAAACACTGTTTATATCGGTGGCAGCGACCATCATTTCAGAGCCTTGAACCTTAACACCGGTAAGGAAATATGGAATTTTGATGGATTGGATGGACCGGTAATGAGTACACCGGTTTTATACAAAGACAAACTTATTTTCGGTGCCTGGGATAAAAATCTTTACTCCTTAGATGCCGGCAATGGAAAATTATTGTGGAAATGGAACAATGGTTCTACTGTCCGCAATTATTCGCCGGCAGCCTGTATTCCCGTTATTAAAGATGATGTTGTTTATATAGTTGCTCCAGACCGTTATCTCACTGCCATTGATATTAATTTGGGAACCACTTTATGGCGAAACAATGAATCCACCGTGAGGGAATCCATTGGCATTTCTGCAGATGGTCAATATGTGTACGGCAAAGCCATGAATGATACAATCGTGGCCTTCCATACTTCCCGGGAAAAACAAACAGCTGCCTGGAAATTAGACTGTGGATTCGGTTATGAGCACGCACCTTCTATGCTGATTGAAAAAGACGGCATAGTTTTTTTTGGCACCAAAAACGGTAGGATATATGCGATTGACCCTGCAAACAGAAAACGTTTATGGACATTTAAAATTGATAATTCAATGGTGAATACAGTAAATGTGATCACTAGCAAACAGATCATTGCCTCTACCATGGATGGAAAAGTATCCCTGCTCAAAATAAAATAAAACAATTATGCGTAACCTAACTTTTGCTTTATTACTCATGACTACACAAATAACTGCCCATGCGCAGCAACGTATCTTTTTGTACCCATCGCCTGAAGCTGTTATGAACAAAGGCTTTGATACCTCCGCCCCTTTTATGGATTATTATCCATCCAATAACCCTTCCGACGCAAAAACTGCGGTGCTCATTTGTCCGGGTGGCAGTTATAGTCATCTTGCCTGGGATAAAGAAGGAACCCTGCCTGCCCGTTTTTTCAATGAAAAGGGCATTGATGCCTTTGTACTTAGTTACCGGCTTAACAACGGAAAACAGCAGGGTCACCGATATCCCGATCAATACAATGATGTTACTACTGCCATCCGTATCATCCGGTCTAAAGCGAAGGAATGGCATATTGATCCTGAGAAAACAGGCGTGATGGGCTTTTCAGCCGGTGGTCACCTGGCTTCAACAGCAGCTACTATACTGCAAAAAGGCGATCCGGCTGCGGTAAATCCGTTGGACCGGATATCTACAAGGCCCTCCTTCGCAATACTTATTTACCCTGTAATTACCATGGATACCACATATGCACACCGCACCAGCCGTGAAATGTTGCTCGGTAAAACACCTGATGAAGCATTAGTGAATGCATTATCAACCGAAAAAAGGGTAACTCCATTAACACCGCCTACCTTTTTAATACATGCCGATGATGACAAAGGGGTTCTTCCTCAAAACAGTATTGTGTTTTACCAAGCATTAAAGAAGCATAAAATTCCTGCCTCATTATTCATCTATGATCACGGTGGACATGGCTTTGGTATGGCCACCCAGGATCCGTTATTAAGCCAATGGCCCACACAGTGTGTACAATGGATGCAGCGGCAGGGTTTTAAATAGTGCTAAGTTTGTGCTAACTAAAAAAAAATTAGTGAACGTAATTGCGGATATTTATAAAAATATTTTTTTAACTTTCACGTCTCATCTTTAATAAAAAATAAATTAATATCATCATGGCAAAAGCAAGTAAAAAAAAGGCCGTTAAAAAAACAGTGCCGAAGAAAGCAGCCAAAAAAACTGCCCCAAAAAAAGCAGTAAAGAAAGCAGCTAAAAAAGTTGCTCCAAAAAAAACCGTTAAAAAAGTGGTAAAGAAGGTAGCACCTAAGAAAAAAGCGGCTTCTAAAAAATCCGTTGTAAAAAAAATAGCTCAAAAAAAAGCAGCTAAGAAAGCGGCTCCAAAGAAAAAAACAGCGGTTAAAAAAGTAGTAAAGAAAGTGGCTGCAAAAAAAACGGCACCTACGAAAAAAGCGGCTAAGAAAGCAGCACTTAAAAAAGCAGTGAAGCCCGCTCCTAAAAAAGTAGTAAAAAAAGCAGCTCCAAAACCCGCACCAAAAAAGGCGGCGCCCAAGAAGAAAAAAACAGTTGCTATACATCTTCCGGTTGCCCCGATAGCCGCTCCGGCCCCTGTTGTTGAGGCACCTACCTTATTTAATCCCGAAGAACAGATTGTAAATAACAGCGATCAAAATTCTTAGCAGATACATTTTTTGAGTTTTGCATACTCCGGTTATCATGTTATAAGTGATAACCGGATTTTTATATTTTATTCCCTTCGCAAAGATTTTGAATAAAAAATTAATTCCCATTTTTTATAAAAGCAATTTGTATATAAAATACCTTTATAAGGATTGTTCGTAAAATATTTTCTATCCTTCACCAAAACTTTCCATTATGCGTTCTTTCTGTATCGTTTTATTCTGCTTTTGCTGTGTAGCTGCATCAGCGCAAACCCTTTCAAAAATTGCCGATAAAACCAAGAATATGAAACGCTATGATGGCTATTTCACTTTTTGGTGGGATACAGTAAGTGGAAAAATATGGATGCAGATTGATAAAATCGACAAAGAATTCCTCTATGTGAATTCTTTGCCTGCCGGCTTAGGCTCCAACGATATTGGCCTTGACCGGGGATTGATCGGCGGCTCACGCATCGTTGCTTTCAATAAAGTGGGTAAAAAATTACTGCTCGTACAACCCAATTACAACTACCGTGCTTCCTCAACCGATAAAAATGAACAACGCGCAGTTAGGGAATCTTTTGCCCAATCCACCATTGCCAGTTTTGTGATTGATGAGGAAGATGGCGATAAAGTGTTGGTAGATGCCACTTCTTTTTTTGTACGCGATGCGTCAAATGTTGCCGACAGGATACGTGCCATGCGACAAGGCAGTTACACATTCAGCGAGCCACGCTCTGCCATGTACATGGCCAACACAAAGAACTTTCCCTTAAACAGCGAATTTGAGGCCACTATCAGTTTCACAGGCGGCAGTGATGCGGGTCGTTTTGTAACCACGGTAACCCCTTCCGCAGAAGCCATTACCGTGCGGATGCACCATTCCTTCGTTCAATTACCTGATAACACATACAAACCGCGCCGCTATGATATTCGTAGCGGTTATTTCGGGATCTCTTATTTTGATTACAGCAGCCCGTTTTCTGATCCTATTGAAAAAATGTTTATCGCCCGCCACAGGTTGGAAAAAAAAGATCCCAACGCTACTATGAGTGAAGCGGTAAAACCTATCATATATTATATTGATAATGGTACACCCGAACCCATCCGCTCTGCATTAATGGATGGGGCCAAATGGTGGAACCAGGCTTTTACAGCAGCGGGGTTTAAAGATGCTTTTATCGTAAAAATATTGCCCGACACAGCTGATGCGATGGATATTCGTTACAATATGGTTAACTGGGTACACCGTTCTACCCGTGGCTGGAGTTATGGGGCCTCTATTACGGACCCGCGTACGGGAGAGATTATAAAAGGACAGGTTACTTTGGGATCCCTTCGTGTAAGACAGGATTATTTGATTTTTACCGGTTTGCTTTCTCCTTTTACGGAAGACAAACTTATTTCGCCTGAATTATACAGACCTGAGAACGACCGTATGCGGGTGGCAGCTTTACAACGTCTGCGACAGCTTGCCGCGCATGAGATCGGCCATACATTGGGGTTGCAACATAATTACGCATCGAGTTTTAATAACCGCGCTTCAGTGATGGATTACCCACATCCGTATGTATTTGTGAATAGTAAAGGGGAAATAGATTTCACGCAGGTGTATACCAATGAAATAGGTGAATGGGATAAACGTGCGATCATATATGGTTATTCCGTTTTTCCTCCGGCAGAATTTAAAAACATTACCCCACAACTTTCTATACGGGAAGATGAAAACGATGCACTAAATGCAATTCTCGAAGAAAATACAAAGAGAGGATTGTTGTTTATTGCCGATGTTGATGCACGTGCGGCAGGCGGCATGCACCCGAAAGCGCATTTGTGGGATAATGGAAAAACAGATGCGGTCGATGAATTAAAAAATGTATTACAAGTTCGGCAGAAAGCCCTGGCGCAATTTTCTGAACATGCCATTCGCATCAATACACCTCTTTCGAAACTGGAAGATGTATTGGTTCCTGTTTACAATTACCATCGTTACCAACTCGAAGCCGCCTGCAAACTGATTGGCGGTATGGATTACAGCTACAGTGTTCGCGGAGATAAACAGGTAACCCCAACGGTTCTGCCTAAAGCCATGCAGGAAAAAGCATTACAGGCGGCTTTGGATTGCCTGTCGCCCGACCTGCTTACCATGCCCGACAGGATCATGCAAATGATCCCACCCAGGCCGCCACAGTATTATGGTGTGGGTGAATTGTTTGCCAAGAGAACAGGTATGAATTTTGATCCGGTTGCCGCTGCTGAAGCGCTGTCTGATTATGAATTAGCTTTCCTTTTCAACCCCGAAAGGGCCAACCGCCTCGCACAATTTAAAGCACAGGCCAATACACCCGGCTGGGATGATGTACTGGATGCCATCATTACCAAAACATGGAAAGCCCCGTTACAAAAGGGTTTAAAGGGTGAGATACAATTACAGACACAACAAATGGTATTGACATGGATGCTGGGCCTAAGTCAAAGTGACAATGCCAATTACATCGTAAAATCCATCTGCTTCGACCGCTTGCAATCACTGAAACAATATGCCGAACAAATGAAAAATAATAACCCATCTATTAAAGCACATTATGCCTATGCAATTGAAAGGATAGCCAAACCTAAAGACATTGCCTTGCCACAACACAAAGAAATCCCACCCGGCGCACCGATTGGTTGTGATTTTGATGAAAATTAGATTATAAAAATCCCTTTGTACTGAAGGGATTTTTTAGCTGTTTGAATACGTCCTATTTTTTGCTTTCAAATGCCGCATGGCCTCATCCAATGCCACAATGCAACAAAAAAGCTCCTGCTTAATTCCGGCAGAAGCTTTTATATAAATTATTTTAGGTATCAGTTACACCAACATCCGCAAAGGCTCTTCCAGTAGGCTTTTCAGTGTTTGTAAGAAAGCAGATCCCGTTGCACCGTCAACCGCGCGGTGATCGCAGCTTAAGGTTACTTTCATCACATTACCTGGAACTACCTGGCCATTTTTTACGACCGGAACCTGTGCAATTCCACCTACTGCCAAAATACATGAATCGGGCGGATTGATGATGGCAGTAAACTGATCAATACCAAACATCCCAAGATTTGAAATGGTGAATGTACTTCCTTCCCAATCGGCGGGTTGTAATTTTTTATCTTTTGCTTTTTGTGCGAACTCTTTAACTTCTGCACCAATCTGGCTCAATGATTTACTATCGGCAAATCGTACAACGGGAACCAGCAGCCCATCTTCTACAGCCACTGCTACGCCAATATTAATATGGTGATTGTAACGCATCTTATCACCCAACCAGCTGCTGTTTACTTTAGGGTGTTGTTTTAAAGCCAGTGCTGTTGCTTTCAATACCATATCATTAAAGCTAACCTTAACAGGTGCCACTTCATTGATCTTGCCACGGGCCGCAACGGCGGCATCCATGTCGATGGTCATGGTTAAATAGAAATGTGGCGCAGTAAATAAACTTTCGCTCAAACGTTTGGCAATTACTTTGCGCATTTGAGATACGGGCACATCTTCAAAACTTACCTGTCCGGCCGGAGCACTTATTGAGGTATTTTTTGAAGCAGTAGCAGTTGCCGGCGCAGCAGCGAGAGATGCCGGCGTATAATTATCAATATCTGTTTTCGTAATCCTTCCGCCGTCACCGGTTCCTTTTACGTAGCGAAGATCAATACCTTTTTCAGTGGCCACTTTTTTAGCGAGTGGAGAAGCTAATATTCTTCCATCGTTAACCACTTCTGCAGCCGGAGCCGCGGCACTTGTTGTAGCTTCTGGTTTATTTTCTGAAGCCGTTTGAGCAGCTTCTGCTGCTTCCGGAGCGGCATCTGAATGTGTTCCTCCTGCCTTTACAGCGGCCACAATCGCGGCAACATCCAATCCCTGTTTTCCGATGATACACAGCAAATCATTCACCAGTATCTTTTCTCCGGCTTTTGCTCCCTGATATAATAAGATGCCATCCTTATAACTTTCCAGTTCCATGGTGGCTTTATCGGTTTCTATATCAGCCAGCACTTCTCCTTTTTTAACTGTATCACCTACATTTTTTTGCCAGCTTGCTATCACACCTTCCGTCATCGTATCACTTAACCTGGGCATCAATACCACTTCTTCCATAGCTGCCGCATCAGGTGATGGTTTGGCCGGAGCTGTTTCTTCTTTCTTTTCGGGGGCGGGTACTGGTTCTGCTTTCTTTTCTGTTGCAGGTGGTGTGCTGTCGGCAGCTTTAGCTCCTCCGGCATGTTGGGCTATCAATGCAGTTATATCTTCACCCGCTTTTCCAAAAATGGCCAGTAATTCATTCACCTGGATCTTGCCGCCGTTGGGTGTTCCCTGGTGCAATAATATCCCGTCCTGGTAGCTTTCCAGCTCCATGGTGGCTTTATCCGTTTCTATATCGGCGAGTACATCGCCTTTCTTCACGGCATCTCCCACATTTTTATGCCAGGCGGCTATAACACCTTCGGTCATCGTGTCGCTTAGTCGGGGCATTAATATCGCTTCAGCCATAGTTCGATTGCACTTTTAAATGAACCGTGAAATTACAAAAAAAGAACTATGATAAACCGGATAAAATGGATTCTCAGGATATGGAGCTGATTCTTATATCATGGCAATCCATTTTTATCTTCTTATAAGATAGGTTACTGGCCTTGTGCAAGGCTATACGCCTTCTTATCGCCCCACATATTTAATAGTTCTGTGGAGCATATTTTAAAGTCCTTTGCCAGCCGTTTATATAATTCCATGATATCTACCTGTGTTACGGGAACGTCTCCTATACTTTCAAAACGGCAGCAATACTGGTTAACCAGATTGGTGAAAGAAGAGCCCTTGGGCCAAACCTGCGTACCCCGGTTACTAATGGTTACCAGTTTGAATATATCGGCTGTATGGTGCAAGCATTTTTCAGCAATAGCCGCAGGCTGAACATTGCTTTCGATAAACATGTCTACCCCAACAATCGACACATGACCCAGTTCTAGGCTTTCGAGCATAGGATTTTTTTCCAGTTTGAAATGGGTAGGCGTGGGTGCCTGGTTAGCTATAAACGGCTTAGGATTAACCACTGGCAGTCTACCAAAATTATTGACGATAGCCTGTGTAAATTCAGTGGTGTTGAGCGATGGGATGCTTTTATCGCCAAAATCACCTGTATGTACGCCGCTTTCTAGAGTAAACAACAAAGCATTCTCGATGGAGGTTGCCGCTTCCATTAATCCCAGGTGGCGCAACATGCCAAAGCCACTTAATAAAAGTGCTGTGGGATTGGCGATATTTTTACCTGCAATATCCGGTGCAGTTCCATGAACAGCTTCAAAAATAGAAATATGGTCGCCGATATTGGCTGATGGGGCAAAACCCAATCCACCCACCAATCCGGCACATAGGTCGCTCACAATATCACCTTGTAAATTGGTCAGTACAACTGTATCAAACAGATCGGGACGGCTTACTAATTTCATACACAGGTCATCAACAATCACATCGTCTGCTTTCAGTTCCGGATAGTCTTTGGCCACTTCATAAAAAACATCTAAAAACAAGCCATCCGTTAGTTTCATGATATTGGCTTTATGACCGCAGGTAATTCTGGTGGCTGTTTTCTTCTTAGCCATTTCAAACGCATATTTAATCACCTGTAAACTACCTGGACGGGTTATGAACCGCCGGCTCAGGGCAACATCATGGGTTAGCATGTGTTCAATGCCACCATAGGTATCTTCGATATTCTCGCGCACAATGGTAATATCTATCGGAATACCTGCTTTACTGAAAACCGTATCTACCCCATGCAATGTCTGGAAGGTCCTTTTATTGGCATAAGTATTCCATGTTTTCCGTGCAGTTACATTTACACTTTTTACGCCTTTGCCCTTAGGCGTTTCCATCGGGCCTTTAAAGAGTATGCCCAGCGATTCAATCGTTTGCTGCGCTTCGGGGGTCATACCATTACTGTAGCCTTTGTCGAATACCCATTTACCCATATCCACAAATTCATATTCCAGGGGCACTTTGGCGGCTTTGAAAACGGATAAAACTGCATCCATAATTTCCGGACCTATCCCATCCCCTTTTGCAACAGCAATTTTTGTCATAACTCGATTTTTCTGTGTGCAAAATTACGGGTTCCCATGCATAGTCCATTGTCATTGTCCACGCGTTATGGACTAATTTTCACAAGGTTTCTTTCCCGCAATTCCCTATTTTTACCTAAAAGCAATTTACCCTACTCATGGTATCTAAAATTTCGGAAGGCGTTGAAATTAGCGTAGAAACCTTTTACCAGGCCGACTACAGCAACCCGCTGAATGGTGAGTATATGTTTGCCTATCGGATAAACATCGAAAATCACAATAATTTTACCATTAAACTCCTTCGCCGTCAATGGTATATTTTCGACAGCAATGGAGAGCATCGTGAAGTTGAAGGTGAAGGTGTGGTAGGGGTGCAACCTGTTTTAAAACCGGGAGAAAATTACCAATACGTAAGCGGTTGCAACCTTCGCACAGAAATGGGCAAAATGCACGGCACTTACCAGATGGAAAACGAGAATAGTAAACAGCTTTTTTTCGTTAATATCCCTTCATTTGATATGATCGTTCCAACAAAAATGAATTGATCATTTTTCGCTATCGCGGTTTGTATTTCGCTTCATCAAAAATTTCATTGGCATTTTTATTCATCAAGGCATCAAGCGTTACGGATACATTTTTATCCATCCATTTTTTTACGATCTGCCATCCAACAAACTGACCAATATTACCGGGCGAAGCATCGCCTAATGCGGGGGTATTGGGACCATCATTAATATAATCTCGGTTTAAATTGGGATCTGTTTTAAATAAGAGATCGTTCTGTACAAAAAAACTCCAGATGTTTTTTTCGCTTTCATAACAACCCTCCAATTGTTTTTGTGTATAGCCGGTTTTAATACTATCGGGTGTTCCAGGCATTAATTGATCGAGCAAATACGTCCGTTTACCATATTCGATCATTTGTTCTACCAGTGGCCGGCCCGCACTGTTGTTAGGATACATATCATCAATAATATTTTTAATGCCATTGATTGGAATATAGGCCGGCTCAAATCTCCGCGAAATAAATAGCGGATACATTTGCTGGCCCTGGTCGCTCAGGTATAATGGATATTTAGCCCCCATATACAACTGTAATCCTACAGCCAGCGCATTAGTGGTAATAATACTTCCATAACTGTTTATCGGGCCAATAAATGTAATGAGTTTTACCGGCAATTTATACCTGGGAAAATAGTAATGCACCAATTGAAAGCCGTGTTTTATTTCCTGTTCAATGGTATGCAGGTCATTAAACTTTGCCGCCGCTTCTTTACCCAGCAACGCGTAACTCCGGATAAATTCAGGAACATTTTTTCGCGCACTATCAGGGGATGTTCCCAATATATTAAACAAAAAATCCTGGGTAAACCCAGGGTGCTTAGTATTCAATTGCTGAAGCGATTCGTTGAGGTGCAGGGTATCAACAGTAAAAAAATCCTTTTCAAACCGCTCCACCTGCAAGGGTATTATGATACCCGATACATCGGGGATTTGC
This sequence comes from Chitinophagaceae bacterium, assembly GCA_043717145.1. Lineage (GTDB taxonomy): Bacteria > Bacteroidota > Bacteroidia > Chitinophagales > Chitinophagaceae > Sediminibacterium. Next base: position 10,051 of record JAYSXR010000138.1, read on the forward strand.
CTTTTAGCTTTGCACCCTAATCCGGCTAGAATGATACAGATGAATAACAGCTTTTGCTTCATATCTTTTGGTTAACAGATAATAGTTACAAAAGTAGCTCCTCCATCTAAACAAAAACCTGGAAATTAATAATAGTGCGTTAAGTGCTGTGTTGTTTATGTATTCATCTTTCTTCCAGTATCTTAACGAACCTTAGTGCCCTTGTTGCGCTAAACTGTATAGAAGTTATTTTTTGAAACAGTGGCCTTTAAAACAATTAACATCGAAATCCGTTAAAAACTACCCAAATTTTCGGAACTTTACACCATGAAGATATTTTTAGCCCAGCAGAATTATCATGTTGGTAATTTCGAAAGCAATACCAACAAGATCATACAGGCAATTGATGAAGCTAAGGCTAAGGGTGGCGACCTGATAGTGTTTAGTGAGATGAGCATTTGCGGTTATCCCGCCAGGGATTTTGTAGAGTTCAATGATTTTATCAATAAATGTTATGCATCCATTGACCTGATTAAAGAACATGCCGATACCATTGGTGTATTGATTGGCAGTCCGGCCAGGAATACCAAGCACAAAGGCAAAAGCCTTTTTAACGCGGCTTTTTTTTTGTTCGAAAAAGAAATCAAAGCAGAAATACATAAAACACTTTTACCCACCTATGATGTGTTTGACGAATACAGGTATTTTGAACCTTCTTTTCATTGGCAGGTAGTGCCTTTTAAAGGAAAACGTTTAGCGATAACCATTTGTGAAGATATCTGGAACCTTGGCGATAACCCACTCTACCCCATTTGTCCGATGGACAAACTGATGGAACAACAACCGGATATCATGCTTAACATCAGTGCCTCACCATTTGATTACACACATGATGAGGACCGTAAATCTGTGATCAAAGCCAATGTGCTTAAATACAAACTCCCCATGTTCTATTGCAATGCAGTAGGCAGCCAGACAGAAGTGGTGTTTGACGGCGCTTCGCTGATCTTTGACAAACATGCCAACCTGTACAAAGCGCTGCCTATGTTTGAAGAAGCACTGGAAAGTGTTGTGTTAAAGGATGACGGCTCCATTGATGCCCCGATTATAGAACCGGCAAGCAGTGTTCCTGATAAAGAACTGAACCCGGTTACTTTAGAACCCGAATTAAATATTGCACAGGTATATAATGCTTTGCTGCTTGGTATCCGTGATTATTTTAGTAAGATGGGATTTACCAAAGCAATACTCGGCTCCTCGGGTGGTATTGATTCGGCCGTTACACTGGCCATCGCCTGTGAGGCATTGGGCAAAGAAAATGTACGGGCAATATTAATGCCCTCGCCTTATTCGACCGAGCATTCTGTTGATGATGCAGTACAGCTGAGTAAAAACCTAAATACTCCTTATGATATTCTACGCATAGACGATGTATATAATTCATTTCTTACAACACTGGCTCCAGTTTTTAACAACCTGCCCTTTTCATTGGCAGAAGAAAATATCCAGAGCCGTAGCCGGGGAAATTTGTTAATGGCAGTCGCTAATAAATTTGGGTATATTTTACTCAACACTTCTAATAAAAGCGAATTAGCAACGGGTTATGGCACTTTGTATGGAGATTTGGCCGGTGGCTTAAGTGTACTGGGCGATTGTTATAAATTACAGGTATATGCTTTAGCCCGCTACATTAACCGGAGTAAAGAGATAATACCCAATTCCATCATTAACAAAGCACCTAGTGCGGAACTCAGGCCCAACCAGAAAGACAGCGACAGCCTGCCCGATTATGCGGTGCTAGACCAGGTACTTTATCAATATATTGAAAGGCGTTTGGGGCCGGTGGAAATAAAAGGGCAGGGTTTTGATACTGCATTAGTTGACCGTACTTTAAAAATGGTGAATACCAATGAATACAAACGCAATCAATTCTGCCCTATCATAAGAATATCACCAAAAGCATTTGGCGTAGGGAGAAGAGTGCCCATTGTGGGGAAGTATTTAACTTAGGAGAGATAACCTCATTCATGAACCACCATCAAAGGGAGATGGCTATGAAAAGCCAGCATCTTGGTATGACTGGCATTGAATAAGGTTTCGAAAAAACCATGTTTCTTCGGAACCGTAATAATCAGGTCTATTTTGTACTCGAACGCAAACTCATTAATAGCCTCCACATAGTTTTTACTATAGGAAAAATGGTATTCAGGGTTCAGGTCCTGCAATAGTGTATGCATGGCAAAACTTTCACCCATAATAGCAGAGGGGGTCATATTGCCTTTTTCATCCGACTCCTCTTCCACATTTAATACAAAGAGTTTTGCTTTTGTTTCTGCTACTATTTTCTTAACAGATTCAACAGGAATGGTTGTATCGGCTTTATCAAAATCACTCGTCAGCATAATTTTTTCTATCCCCGTAAAACGGGCATTAGCCGGCACAATAATCAACGGAATTCTTGAATGCTTTGCAACAGAAATAGTGTTGCTGCCGATCAGTTTCTCCTCCAGCAGACCACCCCCCGTAATCCCCATTACCATAAGTCCTGCCCCAACTTTTTCGCATACTTCGTCCAGTCCTTCGCTTAAAGATCCATATTCACTTACTTTATCAATTGTTATGTTAGCGGCAAATTCCTGTATTTGTAATTTAAAATTTTCGAGGCCTTTTGCACTACCCGCTTGCAGGGATTCCATATCGAGCATTTGTATACCGGGAACCAGTGGGTCTATCGTAATAGGAATTTCATAAGAATGATACAATACCAGTTTCTTTACACCCAGTTGCTCTGCCAGCTTTAATGCATATAAAGCAGCATTATGTGCAGTTGTAGAAAAATCGGTGGGAACTAAAATAGCATTCATGGTAATGGTTTGTTAGGTAATATTAGTCCTAAGCTTACTTACATACAATGACATTAATCATACCACAAAAAAAGGTGCTCCGTTGCCCCATTTATTCCCCATAAAAAAAACGCGCTTTTGGTGGGGCTTACAATTCACATATTGCAAATCTGGTCAGTATTATAAATTTTCAATGATTCCCGCAATACCTTGTCCCCCACCAACACAGGCACTTACCATCCCGTATTTTTTATTTAGCCTTTTCATATCATTTAATAGTTGAATTGATAATTTGCATCCTGTGCAGCCCAAAGGATGCCCAAGGGCTATGGCACCGCCGTTAATGTTTACAATATCAGGGTTTAGTCCCAACTCGCGGATCACCGCTAGCGATTGGGAAGCAAATGCTTCATTTAATTCTATCAGGTCAATATCATTCAAACTCATATTTGCCTGCTTCAATACTTTTGGGATCGCCGCAACCGGGCCAATACCCATAATGCGTGGATGCACCCCGGCAGAAGCGCAATTTACCAGGCGGCCAATCGGTTTTAACCCTAATTCATTTACCATCCTGTCGCTCATCACCAAAGCAAATGCGGCACCATCACTGGTTTGTGAAGAGTTACCGGCGGTTACGCTGCCACCCAAAGCAAATGCAGGTTTTAGTTTACCCAATGCTTCAATGTTCGTATCGGCACGAACCCCTTCATCTGTATCCATCACATACGAACGAACCGCTTTTTTTCCTTTTTGGTCGAGGTAGGTTTCTTCTACGGTTACAGGTAAAATGCCGCTCTTAAAATATCCGCTCTGTATGGCTTTTAATGCTTTTTGATGAGAGTTAAAAGCAAATACATCCTGGTCTTCACGGTTTACATTAAATTCTTTGGCTACTGCTTCTGCGGTAAGTCCCATGCTCAGGTAAAAATCAGGTTCATCTTTGGCTATGGAATAAGCAGGCACTGTTTTCCAACCCGCTGTTGGCACCAGGCTCATACTTTCTGTTCCGCCGGCAATAATACAATCTGCCATGCCGGTTCGTATTTTAGCCGTGGCCATGGCAATACTTTCCAGTCCACTGGCACAGTAGCGGTTGATGGTTAGTCCGGCAACATCAATGCCGAGTGCCCGTGCTGAAATGATTCTGCCGAATTGCAATCCTTGTTCTGCCTCCGGCA
>JAYSXR010000139.1:0-1559 GCA_043717145.1 Chitinophagaceae bacterium
TGATAATCAAAACCAGGCTGCTACACAGGTATCTGTAAGTAATTGTATTAATAGCTTTCGTTTTTTAAGCACCACTAATTGGAGAGATTTTGTAGAAGACACGAGCATAGTTGAAGCCACGCTTCGCCAGGACATTGACGGCGTTTATGGAAAAATGGATTTTCAAACCCGTGATCAATACAGGCATGTTGTTGAAAAAATTGCGTTTTGCAGCAAATCTTCAGAACAGGTGGTGGCAGAAAGCGTTATTCAAGCGGCAAAAAACGCTGCATTAAACAATAATTTCAAACAGTCGCATGTAGGTTATTATCTCACAGGTGATGGTTGTATTGCTACAGCAAAAGCTGCCCATGCACAAATCAGTTTTTCTGAAAAATGCAGTAGAATCAGAAAAAAACATCCCTTATTAATTTACCTGGGTAGCATTAGCATACTCACTTTTCTTATATGCTGGTTACTTATAGAGGAAGCTGCAAAAGAAAAACTTTCTACTACAGTAATGATAACTGTTTGTATTGTGGCGTTACTAACCACAACCAGGTTCGCAGTTTCCCTGGTAAATTGGTTTAGCACCATCTCAATAAAGCCAACCCTTCTGCCAAGGATGGATTTTTCTAAGGGGATACCGGCCGAAGCAAAAACGATGGTAGTGGTACCTACACTTATCACAGGTGTTGAAACAATCAATGATCTGGTAGAGGGGTTAGAAGTAAGATTTCTTGCTAACCGTGATGCAAATCTTTACTTTGCCTTACTCACAGATTTTAGAGATGCCGCTTCCGAACATTTACCTTCAGATGCATCACTGGTGCTTGCAATAAAAAACGGCATTATTGAATTAAATAAGAAATACGGCAGAACATCTAATGATACTTTCTTTCTTTTTCACCGCCCACGCAAATGGAATAAGTATGATAAAACCTGGATGGGTTATGAAAGAAAGCGTGGCAAGCTGGGTGATCTTAATGAATTATTGCGAGGCAAAGACAACAACTTTTTTTCGGAAATTGTTGGCGACACGTCTTGCTTTGACCAAATAAAATACATTATAACACTTGATACGGATACGCAACTCCCCCGTGATACGGCATGGAAGATGATTGGAACGATGGCGCATCCTTTAAACCATCCCGTTTATAACGAAAATAAAAGAAGGGTTACTGAAGGATATGGTATTCTTCAGCCAAGGGTATCAAATAGTTTACCGGCTACTGAAAGCTCTTTATACGCACGCCTGTTTGGCAACGATCCGGGTACAGATCCTTACACAAAAGCCACATCTGATGTTTACCAGGATTTGTTTAATGAAGGCTCATTTATAGGAAAAGGAATTTACGATCTGGATGCTTTTGAATTGGCGCTGAATGACAAACTTCCTGAAAATCGCATCTTAAGTCATGATTTGCTCGAAGGTTGCTATGCCCGTTCAGGTTTAATTACTGATGTACAATTGTATGAAGAATATCCGCATAGGTATGATACAGATATGCAGCGACGGCACCGGTGGATAAGGGGTGACTGGCAGATAGGCAAGTGGATATTGCCTTTTGTGCCCGGCC
>JAYSXR010000140.1:0-4598 GCA_043717145.1 Chitinophagaceae bacterium
AAACGTTTGTATTCAAGAATTTTATCTATCAATTCCTGGCGTGGATCAATTTCATTGCCCGAAGCATCTATTTCTTTGCGTGGCAATAATAACCTCGCCTTAATGCGCATGAGTGTAGAAACAAAGAGGATAAATTCACTGCTTAGTTCGATATTCAGTTTCTCTCCGTTATGGATGAAATCAAGAAAATCATTGATGATTCTTGTAATGGGTATATTATAAATATCCAGTTCATCTCTTTCGATAAAAAACAATAAAAGGTCGAAGGGGCCCTCAAACTGGTCTAACTTAATCTGGTAACTCACATTATTCACGGGTCTGTAGCTTTAGTTGCAAAGAAAACTGAATCAGCCATAAAAAAACTGATGAGGGCAGAATAGTTATCCACTTAGGAAAGTCCGGCATTAGTTAACTGAATGCAGAATCTATCAAGTTCAGGCCAGAACTCATAATTCATACCTATTTCATTTCCGCAAGGAATCCCTGATTTCCATCAATAACTGGTCTGTAGAAGATGGCGATGGCGGAGCAGGAGGTGCTTCTACCACTTTCTTTTTAGAACTGTTTATTGCTTTGATGATCATGAAAACAACAAATGCTACAATGATAAAGTCAAGTATATTGGTTAAGAAAGCCCCGTATTTTATGGATACTTCTGCAACAGCTGGAGAGACCACTTTACCGCCCGCATCTTTTAAGGCATCGACGGCGGCTTTCAGGACGACTTTTTTTTGTGCAAAATCTATTCCACCGGTAAGCATACCCACCAAAGGCATTATTACTCCATCAACAAAAGAAGTAACGATTTTTCCAAATGCTGCACCCATTACAAAAGCTACAGCAATATCCACCAGGTTGCCCTTCATGGCAAATTCCTTAAATTCTTTCAGAATACCCATAATGATAGATTTTGGTTTCCGTGAAAATATAAAAAATAGTGGTGCATTTTTATTTTTTCAGTCCGGGGTACTGCATCTTCAGGCTTTTCAGTAGATCAAACAATGCAGAAGCGATGAGATGGTCCTTATACCAGTTTTGATCAGCCGGGGTAATATTCCAGGGAACCTTATTACAATGAGTGAAACAATCCTCATACATTTTCATATAGATATCCCAGAGCTTGGCTTCTTTAAAATCATTATCATTATACTTCCATCTTTTTTGTGGATTCTTGATCCTTTCCGCCAAACGGATTTGTTGCTCTTCAGGAGACAGGTGCAAATAAAATTTAAGGATATGTGTATTGTTGTGCACCGCCAGCAGTTCTTCAAAATCATTAATGGCTTTCATGCGTTCTTTAGCCATTTTATCGTTACACCATTTATGAACGCGGGTTATGAGGATGTCCTCATAATACGATCGGTTGAATACCTGTATCATTCCCTTTGCTGGTACGTGCTGGTGAATACGCCACAAAAAATCATGCGATGCTTCCAGGTCTGTTGGCGCTTTGAAAGAGGTTGCCGTTACACCTTGTATGTTCAGTTTCCCAAACACATCGCGAACCAATCCGTCTTTTCCGCTGGCATCCATGCCCTGTATTACAATCAATACAGCATGTTTGGATTCTGCATATAATAAATTCTGCAGGTCATCCAGTTCTTCAAGGATCTGGGCGGTCTTCGCTTTTGTTTTCTCTTTATCAAGCCCTTTCGGAGCTCTGGTACTTATCTTATGCAAATGAATGGCTGGCACGGGAATGATGTTTTATTAAAATTATTCTTTTGTTTTTGTAAAAACACCAACTTTGGCCAAATTAATTGTGTGAAAGAGAAAGTATATAACTGGGGCCTTTTTGTAATACTCTCCATTATCTGGGGTAGTTCATTTATACTGATGAAAGCAGGCATGAATGCATTAACCCCTTACCAGGTAGCTTCTATACGCATATTAAGTGCAGGACTGGTGTTGATACCCTTTGCCCGGAAAGCCTTGCAGCAGATACCCCGAAATAAAATGTTCATTGTTATCATATCCGGTTTACTGGGTAGTTTTTTTCCTGCTTATCTTTTTTGTATTGCCGAAACAAAAATAGACAGTTCCTTAGCCGGAATACTCAATGCATTAACCCCCTTCTTTGTTATCTTGTTGGGGATGGCTTTCTTTAAACTAAAAGCGCACCCAAAAAAAAATATCGGTGTATTGATAGGCTTTGCGGGGTTATGTTTACTGATTGCCCCTACCGGCAATATTCATTTGGAAAATTTCTCTTATTCATTATTGATATTATTGGCTACACTTTTATATGGTATTAATGTAAACCTTGTTGGCAGCCGTATGCAGGGCATCGGCTCGCTGAATATCGCTTCACTGGCATTTGTTTTTTTAATCATCCCATGCATTATCATCCTTTATCTCACCGGCTATTTTTCTTTATCTTTTACTGATAAACATGTATTAACTTCTACACTCGCCTCTTTTGTTTTGGGCGTAATGGGCACCGCCATAGCCTCCATTCTTTTTTATATGCTGGTAAAAAGGGCGGGCACTTTATTTGCTTCCATGGTTACGTATGGTATACCATTTATTGCCGTATTATGGGGTGTATTATACGGCGAACAGGTAACCATACTGCAGATAGGTTGTTTGGGAATTATTTTGGCGGGGGTGTATTTGGTGAATAAGAAATAGTGGAGGTACTAAACCAGTTGCGGGTTAGCGGGTTATGGGTTTATTAATTACAAATTGATTACCAGTAATCATAACTTCTTGAAAACCCCTGAACCGTTAACCCATAAACCCCCAACTTACATAACGCCTACACCGACATCATTTCCTTTTCCTTGGCGGCAAGGTGCTTATCCACCAGTACAATATATTTATCGGTTATTTCCTGGATACTTTTTTCACCGTCTTTCGCGGCATCTTCACTTAAACCATCCTTCTCCAGTTTCTTTACCTGCTCAATGGCATCCCGGCGGATATTACGGATAGCTACTTTGGAATGTTCCCCTTCGCCGCTTGCTTTTTTAAAGAGTTCCTTCCTTCTTTCTTCGGTCAAAGGCGGCATGAAGAGGCGTATCTGGTTACCATCGCTTTGCGGGGTAATACCGATATTGGCCTGCATGATACTTTTTTCAATAGGCTGCAGCATATTTTTCTCCCATGGCTGGATGCTGATCGTGCGCACATCTAGTACACTGATATTGGCTACCTGTGCAATAGGTGTAGGCGAGCCATAATAATCCACATTGATGCCGTCAAGCATTGCCGGACTGGCTTTGCCGGCCCTTATTTTGGTCAATTCAACTTCTAAATGGCCGATCGCCTTTTTCATCCCATCTTCCGTATCGTCTACTATCATTTGTAATTCTTCTGACATAATATCGTTTTTAACTCGGGGCGAAAATAATAAATAGTTGGGAGTTTGTGGGTTGTGGTTTAGAGTTATCCGGATTACGGTACAAAACAACCCCAAACTCCAAACAACAAACCCCAAACTCTCCTATCTTCGCAGCCATAATAAAAAAAATTATGGCAAGTATACAGGATTTAAAAAATATTTCGAGCCAGATCAGGCGTGATATCGTAAGAATGGTTCATGCAGTACAAAGCGGTCACCCCGGTGGTTCATTGGGCTGTGCCGATTATTTTACCGCTCTTTTCTTCCATTCTATGCACCACCATGTGCCTTTTTCTATGGATGGAAAGAATGAGGACCTTTTCTTCCTTTCCAACGGTCATATATCACCCGTATATTATTCGGCCCTTGCCCGCTCTGGTTATTTTGAAGTGAAAGAACTGGCCACGTTCCGCAAGATCAATTCCCGTTTACAGGGCCACCCTACTACCCACGAACATTTACCCGGCGTAAGGGTTGCGAGTGGATCATTGGGACAGGGTATGAGTGTAGCCCTTGGTGCTGCATTAACCAAAAAATTAAATGGCGATAACCACCTGGTATTTTCATTGCATGGCGATGGTGAACTGGATGAGGGACAAAACTGGGAAGCCATCATGTTTGCCGCACACCATAAAGTAGATAACCTGATCTCTACCATCGACTGGAACGGTCAGCAGATAGATGGCCCTACCAAAAAAGTAATGGGACTTGACAGCCTCCGCGCCAAGTTTGAAGCATTTAACTGGACCGTAATAGAAATGAATGGCAATGATATGGACGATGTGGTGGCAGGTTTCGACAAAGCAAAATCACTCACCGGCCAGGGAAAACCTATCTGTATTTTAATGAAAACAGAAATGGGCAAAGGCGTTGACTTTATGGAAGGAAGCCACGAATGGCATGGTATTGCACCTAATGATGAGCAGTTAGTTAAAGCATTGGCGCAGCTACCCGAGAGTTTAGGAGATTATTAATAAAGCAAAACTGATTAATTATCCTATTTATACTAAAAAGGTCATCATAAGCTGTGATGACCTTTTTCCTGCCTTAAAGCCGTCGTTTACTTTTTTTGTAATGTATGATGGATACAATTTATCTTATTTTACAAAGTCGATCCTTTCCCGTTTTTCCCAGTTCTTTTGTTCTGCTTTTTCATCCGGCATATTTTCTAAACTGTCGTATATCTGGGCCAGTTATGTATCATGTTCTCCTATTCGAGTACGTAATTCGGCAAGTTGTTCTTTAATGTCGCCGA
>JAYSXR010000015.1:0-2208 GCA_043717145.1 Chitinophagaceae bacterium
GGCCTGGGGGTTTCTTATGCAACGGCTATCAATGAAAGTAATAAAATAACCTTCGGGTTGGATATCAATAAACTATTGGTGCCATCGGCTCCATCATCCACCGGTAATTATTCGGCTGACTCTGCAAAACTGGCCCAATTCAGGAGTGCCAGTGTTGTATCGAGCTGGATGAAATCTTTCAGCGATGGTACCAACCAGCTAAATTCATTGCAGGCATCACTGGGTGCGGAGTATAGCTACAACGAGCAGTTCTTTGTAAGGGCCGGCTACTTTTATGAAAATAAAAACAGGGGCAACCGCAAATTCTTTTCACTGGGTGCGGGTTTTAATTTAGATAATATTAATATCAATTTTTCATACCTGGTTCCTTCGGGTAGTGGTGTAACGAGGAACCCATTGTCCAATACATTGCGGTTTGGAATTGTTTTTAATTTAGCGGGAGAATAGGCTCACCCCCGTCTCCACTCCCTTGTATGGAGAGGGGAGATCTTTTCTATACCCCTCACGTATAACGCAGAGGGGGGGCTAGCGAAGCGATGCCGGGGTAATGCCGGGGTGAGGAGAATGGGATGGAAGATTTTTTAATTCAGTTCACTATGAGCATACGCATCGGTTACGGCATAGACTTTCATCAATTGGTAGAAGGGCGCGACCTGTTTATTGGCGGCATTAAAATACCTCATGAAAAGGGCGCACTGGGACATAGTGATGCAGATGTATTGTTGCATGCCATTTGTGATGCTTTATTAGGTGCTGCCTGCCTGGGTGATATCGGTGTTCATTTTCCCGACACATCGGATGCGTTTAAAAATATTGACAGCAAAATATTACTCCGGAAAACTTGGGATCTGATAAAAGCAGAAGGCTATTCCATCATAAATATAGATTCTACACTTTGCCTTGAAGCGCCCAAAATAAAGCCTTATGTATCGCAGATGCAACAAGTGATAGCGGATATTTTAGGCATTACTGTCAAAGATATCTCCATTAAAGCCACCACTACAGAAACCATGGGGTTTGTGGGCAGGCAGGAAGGGCTGGTGGCACATGCAGTTTGTTTGCTGGCTGTTCAGAGATGACGGATAAAGGCTGAATGGGTTAAGGCTAAATGGTTAAGGCTAAATGGGTTAAGGTGGGGGTAAGATTGGTATGAGCAAGTAAGTTTTTTCTTTACCAGGCATAGCATACAAATGGGCTGCCTGGACGATAAGTTTGGATAACATTGAATAGGTACTTTTACACGATATAACTACTGATAGATATTTATTGAGTCATGTGTACAAGGAAAAATCTTTTGCTGCTGTAGAGCAAAAGCTGGCTGGCCAGTATCATTCCCTGTTATTACTTTATTCAATCATCAAATGCTTTCCTCACTTGATTGTACAACAGTTATTGAAAGGCACCACCTACGGTGCATTTTTATTTGGCAGCCGCGTTAAGGGTTTGCCGGTGCGTTTAACAAGTAATTGGGATATTGCCACCACAGGCCCCGAAAGGGTTGATCCAATATTGTTTATGGATAATAAATAGGCAATTGAACGGGCTAATTTTATTCACGAAGTTGATATTATTGATCTTGCAACAGTTTCCCCGGCTTTTAGAAAAGAAGTATAAACTTACCAGGAATCGTTAACCGTTTTACGCCTACTGAAATTATTCCGGTTCCCCTTATCCTTCCACAAAATACAAACCATAATTAATAGCATCGATAGCAACACCGCCCGCTGTTTTCACATTCATTTTTTTGCAGTATGCGGAAGCGGTTATTTTCTGCGGTTCGTATGAGCAGGAACAGAAGCGCAAAAAATTTCCTGGCTATTTTTCTTTTCGCAGATCATACTGATGATCTGTTTTTTTAATTCTGACAACAATACTTGCCTTTCTTTAATGTAGGGAGTAAAATCATCACTACTCCCTTTAGGTGATTTAATACCCTGCCAGGGACCGTGTCACGCGGTGACCGAAGGGGTAGCCCAGGTTACATGCAGCGGTAAAAAAAATCTTCCGAAGCATTACCCACTCTCTTCCCCCAAAAACTCCACCCCCCCCCTCGTTATTTTAAATCATCTCACACAAATTCCCATTCCCAACTTATTTTTACCATTTAACACCCATTACCTAATTTAAATATTTTAACCCATTTGTGCATACCATGACCCCATCACCCAAAATTGCCATCATCGGTTTAGGCTATGTAGGATTACCCCT
>JAYSXR010000141.1:0-44972 GCA_043717145.1 Chitinophagaceae bacterium
ATTAATATTTTCGGAGGTATCGTTCGTTGCGACCGTGTTGCTGCGGGTGTAATCGAAGCTTTTAATAAATTAGGCAATATCCACATCCCCATCATCGTGCGCTTGCAGGGTACTAATGCTGTAGAGGCAAAAAAACTAATTGATGAAAGCGGGTTAAAAGTACAGTCTGCCATCCAGTTAAGTGAAGCAGCAGAGCTGGTTAAGAAAGCAGTAGCTTAATGATATCAACTCTATTTTTTAATACTGCCTAGTGGATTACCACCAGGCAGTGTATTTTACAATCCTCTGTTAAATAGGGCACGGATTTTCAGAGAGAATATAACATAGTCTACTATTTATGCGCCCAGTAATCAAGTACCGTTTCCTTGTCAAAATAAGGTTGTAAAACTTCTCCAAAAGCTTTGAGGACAGGATGTACCAGGTAGGCATCCCTGTCTTCCACACTTTGAAAACTAAGTAATTAATAATGGGTAAGACCCTGATTCAGTTTTTCCGGGCTGTTGTTCATCCCCCATTCAAAATCTTTGATCAGGGATGTCTTTCCAGGCAGTACACGAAAAGCTTCTTCCACTTTTTTGATATCGTCCGGATTGTCTTTATCCTGGAATTAAAACATGACCACATGAGGTAAGACAGCTGTATTTTTTTTATTTTTTTCTGCAGTTGCCTGCGCTGACAAGCTTTGCATCGACACAAGTATTAAAAAAGTAAAAAATAATATTTTCCGCATATGATTTTTTTTGTTAAAACTACAGTTAATGTTGTAAAAAAATTATTCTTATGGCAGCGTATGGACTTCCGTAATCGGGCTGAAAGAATAATGCAACCCGGTTTGTACCTCAATACATTCGAACCGTTTCCTGCGTTTTGCGCCTTTGCGGAATATTTTCCCATTCTCTGTTCGAAACAAAGCTCCTTCAGGTAAGTCAATGATGTGATGCTCTCCTTCTTTTTTTGGATTGTTGTATTGTCGAAGCACCAATAATAATTCCGTTTCCCCATTAGCCGTAGCGGCAGGATTGATGATGGATTTTTGCAGGGCTTTTTCTATATCAGCAGGAAATATTTTTTGCTGTACAAAATCTACTAGTAATTTTCTGTAATGGCCTTTCCATTCCTTTCCATGTGGCTCTGCTTTGTTTTTGAATTGTTCATAGGTAAGCAGGTGGGCCAGTTCATGCAATAAAGTGATGAGAAACTCGTACTTGTTCAGATTGCCGTTCACACTAATCCGGTGATTACCTCCCCAGCCCGCATGCCGGTAATCACCCAAGACAGATTTGCGTTGTTTACTGATAGTGAGGTGTACCTTGTAATGATGCACGTACTCCACCACTTTATCAAATGTGCCATCTGGCAGAAAACCTGCCAGTGCCTGCATGGGGTGCTCAGATATAGGCATTATTTTTTAGGGTTCAGCCGTAAAGAAATACGTACTTCCAGCCAGGTATACACAATGTAGAGTGCCATCCCAACAAATACAGCATTCACACTTCTGCCCGGCCCCGCTGCAACAAGGTAAATAAGGGCGGCCGCCGCCAATCCCATCAATTTCAGAAAAGTAGCCGCCATTACCCCACGGATAACGGCACTGGGGTTTGGGTTATTGATATTTCTCGTTTGGAAATAAATATTCAAAAGGCTGAAAAAAAACAAAAGTGCATTCGCACAAAGTACCACTATCATACTGATTTTATATTGCGCCCATCTCTCATGTAAGGCAATAGTAAAACCTGTTACAAACAAAAAAACACCAATAAAAGGTGACCATATTTTATCCGCTTTCACCATATTATTTTTTTGAAGTATCCCTTACCACTTTAATCATCATCCCTATTAATAAAAGCAAAGGTAATAACCAGATTAATAAGGGTATGCCGATAGCTATCCATTTATCCAACCATTTTCCGGCATATACTGTCAGAAGCAGTCCAGCGGCAAGTTGTCCAGCCAGCCCGGCATACTGCATCAGTTGATTTTTAGGTTTATCGTCCATAGGGAGGAATTAATCGTTTGATACTTCTGCCTTGGGTAAAGCTGCCGGAACCGTATCTAATTGTGAAGGTGCATTACCTGTCAATACTTTCTTTACACCCTCAAGATATTGTTCTTTGTATTTGATGGCCTGCTCAAGCGAATCAGTGCGGATCTTCAATACCTGGAGAGCCGTTCTGCTTTCGCGGGTTCCATAACCGGGGATATAGTATTTTAACGGGGAAAAAGCAATCAGCGCAATGGTAAGTCCTACCAATAATACGAATATAGTACTCAATCCGATATACACAGTCAGCCTCGATAACCGGAAAGTAACCACCTCTTCATAGGTATCATCATTCATAACAACCAGCCGGTAACTGTTGCGGAGGCGTTTGAGGGTATTATTAATTTCTAGATTGGCCATTTTGTTAAATCAGGATAAAGGTAACAATCAATCTGCTTTTCGCAGTCGTCAATTAAGAAATAACTGTATTTTTAAACACATTTTATGTACCTGATGAAATTACGAACTTACCGAAGGAGTAATACCTGGATTATTGGCTGTTTGATAGCCCTGTTTTTTTCGTATATGACAGGTTCGGTTATTGCCCAACCTCATCTTTCCTTTGAGATAAAAAAACCTCAGAAATACGAGTCCCGAACCCTTCCATCTGAAAAATCAGCCGACACTAAATTTACCATCCCTAAAAGGCTTTATACAAATACCGTTAGCCGGTTCAATTATTATTTTAATGCGAATAATAAACTGAACGACCTTTTCACAAAAGCAAAGGAAGCACATCACGATGATTATACCCAACTGCTGTCTTTTTATAATTACCAATTAGATACAACAGCGAAAGACCAGGTGGACTCTGTAATCTATAAATGCTCAGCCGGTATTTTATTACATGACCTGCGAAGCGATTGGGTAGATAAATTATACCTATTATTGGGTAAAGCATACCTATTTAGAAAAGATTTTGATTCTGCTACAACCGTTTTTCAATTCATCAACTATGCTTTCGCACCGAAAGATAATGGCTATGATATTCCCATCGGCAGCAATTCGAGTAATACCAATGGTGTTTTTACAATTGCTACACGTGAAAACCGCAGGTTATGGAAAAGATTAACCAGTTTCCCGCCCAGTAGAAATGAAAGCTTTATTTTACAGGCAAGAACCTATATTGAACAGGACGAATTGGTAGAAGCATCCAGCCTCCTCGAAATCATCCGCACAGACCCCAATTTTCCCGACCGGCTGCAGACCGACCTGCATGAAATGACAGCCTACCTTCAATACAAACAACAGGCTTACGAAAGTGCAGCCTATCATTTAACCAGGGCATTGGGTAATGCTGAAAATAAACTGGAAACAGCCCGCTGGGAATACCTCGCGGCACAATTGTATCAACTGGCCAATAAAGACGCCCTGTCAATCGCACTTTTCGAAAAATCCATACAACATACAACCGATCCATTAATGGAAGTGTATGCCAGGCTGAACATTGTAAACCTAGCCTCCGGCAACCAGGAAAATGCTTTACAAAAAAACCTGGATGAATTATTAAAAATGGCCAAACGCGATAAATATGAAACACATCGCGATATCATTTATTATGCCGCTGCAGAATTAGAACTGAAAAGAAAAAATTATACTGCTGCTCAAAATTTATTGCTAAGCAGTATTAAGTACAACGATAATAACCCTGATCAAAAACAAAAAAGTTTTTTATTGTTGGGTGATATGAATTATACAAGGAAAGCGTACTCACCTTCCTACTCATTTTACGATAGTATACAGATAGCCACAATAAAAGAATCAGATCAAAAAAGGGTGGAAGAAAGAAAGCCGGCTTTAAAAATCATCAGTGAAAACCAGGTCATCATAAACAAAGAAGATAGTTTACAGAAACTCGCTTCCTTACCTGTTGAGCAAAGAAATGAGCTTGTAAAAAAAATATTCAGGCAGATACGCAAAGAAAAAGGCTTAAAAGATGTCATTGTCAATACACCTTCTTTCGGAAACAACTTCCCTCCTGGCTCAACTGCCCCGTCGAATTTATTTGGCGGCAGCACATCTGATTTTTATTTTCAGAATGCATCCTTAAAAGCCAAAGGAGTAGGCGATTTTAAGGCCCGATGGGGCAACCGGCCCAATGTAGACAATTGGCGCAGACAATCAGCAGTTGACCGTTCATTAACGTCTTCTACTGCTGCTGTCACGAAAGACCCAAAAGATCAGCAATCTGCCGGTGCTCCTAAAAAAGAGGAAGAACAAGAACTCAGTATTGATGCTTTAACAAAAAATATCCCGGTATCACCTGAACAGAAAAATCTTTCTAACAGTGCCATCATCAAGGCCTTGTTGGGCAATGCACTTACTTTTCAAAATCAATTGGAAGACTATTCTTCTGCCATAGAAACCTATGAGGAACTGATCAGGCGTTTCCCCGAAAGCAGTGAAGTTGAACAGGCATTGTTCAACTTGGCTTATTGTTATAAAAAAACAGAACAGTTTACAAAAGCCGACGCTGCTTCTGCAATCGTAAAAAAATCATTCCCCGTTGGAAAATTTGCTTCCCAGTTAAATGTTCCCATTACCATAGATAAAAAAGCCGATCCGGCCCAGCAAAAATATGAAGGTGTTTATCGCCTTTTTATTGAAGGGAAATTTGCAGAAGCAAAAGAAGCCAAGATCGCAGCAGATAAACAATTCGGTAAAAGCTACTGGACACCACAACTGCTTTATATCGAATCGGTATATTACATTAAGCAAAAAGAAGATAGTGTGGCAATAGACCGGTTGCAAAATATCATTGCACTTTTCAAAAAGTCACCCCTGTCAGAAAAAGCAGCAACCATGATTGATGTTTTGAAAAGAAGAAATGAAATTGAAAGTTACCTGACAAATCTGAATGTTGAGAAACCGGTTGAGATGGTTACCCGTGGAGTAGACCTGAACAATACCGGTGCATTAAAAGCAAATGACATTAAAATTGATAGTGCCGGAAAAACCCCAAAAGAATTAAAAGCCGCAGCGAAAGCATTGGCGGATGTAAGTAATGCCAATACAATTACGAGTGAGCCATTTGCCAAAGCAGATTCATTAACCAATGTACCCAAACAAATAAAAGGTAAAGAAATTCTCAACGATACAAAAACTGCGATATTCGATAACAAGACCTTTGCGTTCAATCCGGCTGATACCCAATATGTAGTGATCATCCTGGATAATGTTGATCCTATCTTTGTTTCCGAAGGGCGGAATGCTTTTAACCGATTTAACCAGGACAGGTTCTCTGAGCAAAAAATTGATATCAATAACAGGCGGATTGATAGCCGGTACCAGTTTTTAATGTTTGGACCCTTTGCTAATGCTGCTGCGGCCATTACTTATATTGATAAAACAAAGCCACTGGCAGGAACCCGCATCGTGCCATGGTTAGCAGCAGATAAGTTTAGTTTTCTAATAATCAGTAATGCCAATATGAATGTTTTATTGGAGAAAAAGGATGTAGCCGCTTACCGCACATTTATGCACGATATTTTTCCTGATAAATTTTAACGCACAAAAGGATATGCTTGACAAACTGTTCTTTAGTTTTACGCTTCTTAACCTGTAACAGCTTATTTAATTTATATGTCTAAATCTGTAAAAATATTCTGGCGAATTTTTGGTGGTGGCCTTGCATTTTTTGTTTTGCTACTCCTTATTATCAACTGGGGATGGTTGGGTTCTATGCCTGATTTGGAAGATATTGAAAACCCAACCGCTTCCCTCGCCAGCCAGGTATATGCCCAGGATGGCACCCTTATGGGGAAATATTATATAGAAGACCGCATAAATGTAGAGTATAAAGACATCAGCAAATTTGCAGTGGATGCATTGGTAGCAACTGAAGATAAACGATTTTACGATCATAGTGGTATTGATGGTCTGTCGCTTGGCCGGGCTTTTATTTACCTCGGCAGTGAGGGAGGGGCAAGTACCATCACTATGCAAACAGCAAAAAATCTTTTTACTGAAAACTGGAGCACCAAAAATTTTCTGCTCAGGAGTATTCAGAAATTAAAAGAGGGAATGATTGCTGTTAAATTAGAAAGGAATTTTACCAAAGAAGAAATACTTACACTGTATTTAAATACAGTAGCTTTTGGCGATAATGTTTTTGGCATACGCAATGCATCTAAAACATTTTTCCAGAAAGAACCTGATCGCATTAATGTAGAAGAAGCTGCTGTACTTATCGGTATGATCAATGGGCCCGGTATTTATAACCCAAGAGTCTACCCAAAACGAGCTTTGGAAAGAAGGAACCTGGTATTGTCACGCATGGTGGCTAAAAATTTCCTGCCTGCCGCAGAAGCTGATGCATTGAAGCGCAAGCCCATAGAAATCAGCTATAACAAATTAAATGAAACAACCGGCCTCGGTCCTTATTTCCGCATGATCTTGGGTGAAGAAATGAAGAAATGGTGCAAAGAGCATACAAAAAGCAATGGCGATAATTACAATTTGTATCGTGATGGATTAAAAATATATACCACCATTAATCCACGCATGCAAATATATGCGGAAGAAGCCGTGGCCAAGCACATGAACTATATACAAAAACTACTCAACAGACAGGATAATATAAAAAGTGGTTCCGTTTGGAAGGGATATGAAAACATCCTCGAATCACAAATGAAACAAAGTGACCGCTGGCATAACCTGAAGAAAGACGGAGTGGAGGAAGAAGATATCAAAAAAACATTTTTCCGAAAAATACCTATGCATGTATTTGCATGGAATAATACCCGCGGTAAAGACACGGTCATGACGCCTTACGATTCCATCAAATACCATAGGCAAATGTTACAGGCAGGTTTCATGGTAATGGACCCCCTGGATGGTCAAATCAAAGCATGGGTGGGCGGTATTGATTTTAAAACATTCAAATACGATCATGCAAACCCAAATACCAAACGTCAGGTGGGTTCCACCATCAAGCCTTTACTCTATAGCCTCGCTATTGAAGAAGCGGGATTTACGCCAAATACAATCGTATATGATAACCAACAAAGTTTTGGCAGTTATGGTATGGTACCGGCTACTTCTAAAACATGCACAGGTGCTGCTATGCCAATGGCACTGGCATTGGCCAAATCGCGCAACTGTGCCACCGCCTATATCATGAAACAGTTAGACAATAACGGGAATAACGGTGCCAAACGCTTTATAGAATTTCTACGTAAATGCGATCTGCAGGCTAAACTTCAGCCCTATCCTTCTATTGCCATCGGTGCCTGTGAAATTTCTTTGTTTGAAATGATGCAGGGTTACAGCATGTTCCCCGGCCGTGGCTTTAATGCCAAGCCCATATATATGACACGCATTGAAGACAGGAACGGAAATGTGTTGGCTACCTTCACCCCGCATCGCAAAGAAGTTATCAGCGAGGTAACGGCTTATTCAGTTATTAAAATGATGCAGGGAGTTTTAACCAATGGCACAGGCGCGGGAATCTCGGAATACGATATGCCTGCCGGATTGGAAATAGCGGGCAAAACCGGTACGACTAACGATAACAGCGATGCATGGTTTATGGGATATACCCCACAATTAATGGCGGGTGGATGGGTGGGTGCCGATGACCGGATGATCCATTTTAGTACCGAAAGCAAAAATGGAGAAGGTGGCCGTGCAGCTATGCCTATATGGGCCTATTTTATGAAGAAAGTTGCCGCCGACCCAAATTGTGGCCTTGATACAAAAATCGCTTTTGCCAAACCGGATGTTATGACTAATGATATCACCATAGATTATATTAATGGCAATGTGCCTGTTCTGGGTGGTGAAGGAGGAAGCCTCGGTACCGGCACATCAGGTGATTATGATGTACCAAAGAATATTACCATTGAAGACATTAAACCTGAATCAGATATAAATCTCGGAGATAATAAAAAACTAACCCCGTCAAAACCAATAAGGAACAACAAAGACACTTCCAGAAAGAATAATGAGAAATTATTAATACCCCCTGCAAATACACCGGAAAAAAAGAAAGCGGTTATGCCACCACCGGTAAAAAAGCCAGGAACAGGAAAATAAATACATTTATTTAGTTAAATGGATCTTCAAACTTATTGTAATTGGTGCCATTGTTACTATATTTTTTGTCAAGAAAACTGATGAAAATGTGACCATCCTGAAAAAGTACGCCTCAGACGTGCTATTGTTTTTATTGAATTGCCATTTCTGTATTCTTTATCAAACCTTTTATTTTCTGAAGTACTTCTATCAATTAATGTCTTCCTTCCAGCAAGCCTCTACTCAAACGTGTTTTTCCTCCTGATAAATTGGGTGTTTTTCCCCTATTTGATAGACAGCCTTACGTTTATCTTTGTCCTGGAATCATTTAAATAGGAACAACATGGCCATTTTTTTACAAATCAGGCAACGCACGGCAAAGGAGTTGCATCTTTAAAAAAAGAGCAAAAAATATGAAAAAATTTTTACTCACTACATCCCTGCTACTGATATTGGTTGTTTCCATGCAATCCTGCATGAAAGAAGTACATCAAAGTGAAGTTATTAAACTACTTACGATTGACACCACAATCCAGGCCGGTTCTAATTACCTACTAAATTTATCCTCCTATGGGAGTGACGATGATGTAGCCACGATTCTAGAAAAAGGCAACCATTTTTCTATCAGCCAGCTTGAGAATATTGATGATATGTTTACTTCTGTATATCATTATGCAACACCTTCAAAAACCTCTGGTACCGACCAGGTGGTACTTGCGATAAGTCAAAACCCTGAAGGAAGGCAAGCATGCAGCAAAGATTCAACTATTATTACCATACATTTTACCATTAAATAAATGAGTGAGAAGGGAATGGTCAATGATGCATAAATAAAAAATATATTACTGACCACTCACAACCTCCCTCCCCAATTCAAATTTAGTGATAGCTGGTGAAATAAATTACTTTGGTAAAAACCTGTTGCATAAAGTATATGTAGCCTCTTCAATAAGATAGCCGTTCCCAACGAAAACCCGTTCAGCCCACTAGTTATATCATACGCATTCAGATCCTGCCTTCGCTGAAAATTATAACCCATTGTCAACTCCAATTTTTCAGTAAGAAATACCTGGGTGGATAAGACAAGGTGCGAAAATATTCTTTGTGAAAATGTATTACCATTATACCCGTTATCCCCTTCTGAAGCACGGAAGGAAGTATCATTATAATAAGTATTAAAACGTTGTAAATGATGAGCAGTAAGCGAGAATTGAAAAGGTGCATTTGCCAATCGTTTAGTAATACCCGCCTGCAAGTCGAATGGTAATTCTTCCTTTTGGTTACCCTCATTATAGGTTTTTAGCTGTGTCCCAATATTTTTTGATACCACACTTACCTGTAACTGGTTGGCAGAATCATAATAAGTCACCCCAACATCAAAAGCCAAACCCGAGGAACGGTATTGCCCATAATTAGAGTTAATATATTTCATGGTAAGTCCATACCAAAATCTTTCATGGTACTGTTTAGAAGCCATTACCTGTACAACATAATCTACGGGTCTGAGGCTGCCCAATACATTGCCAGATGCATCAGTTTGGGTAATGGTTCCGTAATTAAAATAATTCACCCCAACAGCTATATTACTATGTATGGGTTTTACATGATAAGCCGTTGTAAGGCTATAATTTTTAATTCCGGCAAGGAAAGCATTGAAAGAAGTATTTACCTGCTGGTGCATTGCATCCCTTAACAGTGCGGGATTTTGAAAGCTCATCCCTACTTCATTACCTATGGCAGAAATATTCACTCCTCCCAAAGCAGCCGACTGGGCGGTATTGGGCTGCAACAGGAAATTAAACACAGCATTACCCCCCAACGTTTGTGCCGGTAGCCTGCTTATCCAAAATATCCCTATCAAAAAAATATAAAGCTTCATGAAACCAATTCTCTGCCAAATCTAAGGGAAGAAAAGCGATGAACGAGCTATACAAAAATCTCCCACTGGCATGGGGGATCATATCCTTGAACCACCAACAAAAAGAAATGCTGGTGGTCACACCACAAGTTTTCCGGGATTTAGTTTATAAACTCCGGATATTATTTTTCCTAAGCCACAGGATGCCTGGTTTTTCTGTGTAAATCTGTGGCTTTAATTATTTGCAAAATAACGGCCTACACCAATGCCAGATCCACCACCTGCTGCATGGTTTTTACATAATGAAACTGAAGGCCTTTTATAAAATTGCCATCAATCTCATTAATATCCTTTTCATTTTGCCAGCAGAGGATAATCTCCTTCAACCCGGCCCGTTTTGCTGCCAGTATCTTTTCTTTTATCCCTCCAACCGGCAATACCTGACCGCGTAAAGTTATTTCGCCAGTCATGGCCAGGAATGGTTTTACTTTTCTTCCGGTAAAAGCAGACGTTAAAGAGGTTAACATAGTAATCCCGGCACTTGGCCCATCCTTAGGAACTGCTCCTTCAGGAACGTGGATATGGATATTCTTTTTAGCAAAATCTTCAGGATCAACTCCCAATTTTTTTGCATTAGCCTGCAGGTAACTAAGGGCTGTTGTAGCACTTTCTTTCATCACATTACCCAGGTTACCAGTAAGTTTCAGGTCGCCTTTTCCATCACCCAGAATGGTTTCTATAAATAAGATATCACCACCAACATACGTCCAGGCAAGGCCAACAGCCACGCCCGGCATATTGGCTGTTTTATAAATTTCATTACTATACCTTGATTGACCTAGTATCTTTTCTACATCAGCCGACGTAACGGTTGATTTTACTTTGTTCTTAGTAGCCAGTTCCTTGGCCTGGTAACGCATAATGGAAGCCAGTTGCCGATCCAATTCACGGACACCACTTTCACGTGTATGCTGTTCAATGATCTTTTCCAGAACCTTATCATTGATCTTGAAATTCACTTTATTCAATCCATGCGCTTCCTTTTGTTTGGGAAGTAAATGCCTTTTGGCGATTTCTACTTTCTCTTCCACTGCATATCCGCTAAGATCGATAATCTCCAGTCGGTCACGCAAGGCCGGCTGTATATTCTGCAGGTTATTGGCAGTGGCAATAAATAATACCTTACTCAGATCATATTCGAGTTCCAGGTAATTATCATAAAAAGTATGGTTTTGTTCAGGGTCCAGTACTTCCAATAAAGCAGAGGAAGGATCGCCACGGAAATCGCTGCCTATCTTATCTATCTCATCCAGTATCATCACGGGGTTCGACGATTTGCATTTACGGATATTCTGTACAATCCGTCCAGGCATAGCACCGATATAGGTTTTTCTGTGACCGCGTATCTCGCTCTCATCATGCAATCCACCTAAACTCACCCGCACATATTTTCTGCCGATGGCATGTGCAATCGAACGACCCAGAGATGTTTTACCTATCCCCGGAGGACCCAGAAAGCATAAGATCGGGCTCTTCATATCACCCTTTAATTTCAATACTGCTAAATATTCCAATATGCGGGTTTTGATCTTACCCATACCATAATGATCAGCATCTAATACCTTCTTGGCATTTTTCAGATCATAATTATCCGCTGTATAATCTAACCAGGGAAGATCAAGCATTAAATCAAGGTGGTTATATACAACCGAATAATCCGGCGTAGTGGGATGCATACGCTCCAGTTTCGCAACGCCGTTTTTAAAAAGGGCTTTAGCGGCTTCGGGCCATTTTTTGGCTTCCGCCTTTTTCTTCATATCCGTTATCTCACGTTCATTCGAATCGCCACCCAGTTCATCTTTAATGCTTTTTAATTGCTGCTGCAGAAAATAATCCCGTTGCTGCTTATCAATTTCAGTTCTTGTTTTATTGGTTACTTTATCTTTCAACTCCGCAAACTGTAATTCTCTTTGCAGGATAAAGATCAGGCGCTCCGCTCGTTGATGGATGTCATTAATTTCCAGCAAACTTTGTTTTTCCGTCAATTCACTATTTAGGTTACTGCTCACAAAATTGATTAGGAAGGAAGGATTCTCGATATTTTTTAAAATGATGGATGCTTCTGTGGGTAGATTAGGCGATAATTGTATGATCTGTGCTGCCAGGTCTTTGATACTGCTGATATAGGCATTGAAATCTTCACTCACCGGTATCTCGTCATCAGCAAATAAACTAATGGATGCTTTGAAATAAGGGTCATCGCTGATCATCTCCTGCATTTCAAATCTTTTCTTTCCCTGTATAATGATGGTAGTTCCCCCATCCGGCATTTTGATCAGCTTAACAATCTTTGCAACAGTTCCAATATTGCAAAGGTCTTTAGGTTCCGGTTCCTCTATATTGGCATCTTTTTGCGCCAATACACCAATCAGCTTATCCAGTTTATACGCATCATTCACTGCTTTGATGCTTTTATCCCGGCCAACCGTAATGGGCAGTACCACTCCCGGAAAAAGCACTGTATTGCGCAAAGGCAGTATGGGTAATGTATCTGGTATAACTAAATTCTTATCCTGCTCGCTATCATTCTCATTAATGGGAATAATGGGCATGAAATCGGTATCATCATCTGAACGGAAAAACAGTTTTTCTTTCAACATACATGTAAACTTGGGTCAAAATGGCACAAACCCCTTAAAATATTTTATTAAATAAGTGAATAAAATTAAGTCAATATTAATGCCATTAGCCCCAAATCGAGGAATTTGGTACAAACTGGCACAAAAAAACCTCCCGGTAAACCGGGAGGAGCTTCTTGCAAGAAGTAATATAAAGTAACGAAGTACTTAAAATTACATTTTCATCTTCGACTTAGTCGTGTCCATTTTGCTTTTAGCAGTGTCCATTGCAGCTTTTGCAGAGTCCATTGCAGCAGAAGCAGCAGAGGCAGCTTTGATAGAATCAGCTACTCTTGCGCTGTCAGCAGCCATTTTCTCTTTGTTTTCGCCTGAGTTACATGAAGCCATGAAGCCGGCTACTGCTAAGATTGCTAATACTTTTTTCATTTGTACTTGTTTTTGAGTTAAGGTTCGCATAAAGATAATCTTCCTATCTAATTTCACAAAGTTTAACGGAAACTATTTATTTCTTTCTGAAAAATATCCTTATCGGCACGCCTGTAAATTTAAACTGGGTTCTAAGCTGATTTTCAAGATAATTTCGGTAAGGCGACTTGATATCATCCGGATAATTGGTAAAAAAGGCAAAGGACGGAACGTTGGTAGGTAGTTGCGTTACATATTTAATTTTTATTGAATTTCCTCGCACTACCGGTGCATGATAGGCAGCAACGGCTTTCAGCATTACATCATTTAATTTTGAAGTAGGCACTTTTCGTTGCTTGTTATCAAACACTTCCAAGCCTAATTCAATAGCTTTAAATATGCGGGTTTTTTCCTTTACCGAGATGAACAAAATAGGCACATCAGTAAATGGGGCTAATTTTTGCTTTAAAGCTTTTTCATAATCACGGGCTGTATTTGTTTCTTTTTCAATAAGATCCCATTTATTTACTAAAACAACAACTCCTTTTCCTTTCCTTACAGCAAGACTGAATATACTTATATCCTGGGCAGTAATACCTTTAGCTGCATCTAAAACGACCAGACAAACATCTGCATCATCAATGGCCTTGATGGCGCGAATAATGGAATAAAACTCCAGGTCTTCTTTCTCCTTGCTTTTCTTGCGAATACCTGCCGTATCAATCAACACAAATTCCTTCTGAAATAAATTATAATGGGTGTGAATACTGTCGCGGGTTGTGCCGGATACAGGGCTAACAATGGTTCTTTCCTCTCCAACCAATGCATTCAATAATGAAGATTTACCAACGTTGGGCTGGCCAATAATGGCAAACTTGGGAAGGCCGCTATCTTTCATAGCAGCTTCTACATCTTCTGCTTCAATTTCTTCAGTTACAGCATCAAGTAATTCTCCCGTTCCACTTCCTGATATACTGCTAATGAAGAAGTTATTCTTAAATCCGAGTGAATAAAATTCAGTCGCTTCCAACTCACGGGTTCCGTTATCAACCTTGTTTACTACCACATACACCGGCTTATTGCCCCGGCGCAGCAGGTCGGCCATTGACTCATCCAGGTCGGTTATTCCGGTGGCCACATCCACCATAAAGATGATGGAATTGGCTTCTTCAATGGCAATCTTTACCTGTTTGCGGATCTCTGTTTCAAATACATCATCGCTGGCAGGAACAAATCCACCTGTATCAATCAGGTTAAAAACCTTTCCATTCCAATCAGCCATACCGTACTGACGGTCACGTGTAACGCCGCTGATATCATCTACGATCGCTTTACGCTGCTCAAGAAGACGATTGAATAATGTACTCTTGCCCACATTGGGCCTCCCTACTATGGCAACTGTATAACTCATATTATTGGTCCTTGTAAAAGGAAATTTATATTAAAATAAAATATTTAATAATAGGGTCTAGATAACTGATTGACAGTTATCTATACCCATATTCTCTTAATTGTAAATCATTATCCCTCCATTTGGGCCTGACCTTTACAAAAAGTTCCAGGAATACTTTACTTTGGATAAATTGTTCAATATCTACCCTTGCCATTGTTCCAATCTCTCTGATCATTTTACCCTTATCCCCAATGATGATGGATTTTTGGGTTTCGCGGTTTACAATAATATCTGCCTGAATTTTCACCAGCGATTCTTTCTCTTTAAACTCATTTACCATTACGGCAGTGTGGTAAGGTATCTCATCTCCAAAAAGCTGGTAGATTTTTTCGCGGATGATTTCTCCTACAAAAAACTTGGTTGGCATATCGCTTAAGTCGTCCTCATTATAAAAGGGGGCAGCTTCGGGCAGAAGGGCCATAATGGCATCTAACAGTTTATTAAGGTGTACTTTTTGTAAGGCGGATATTTTGATCAATTGCCTGCAGTATGACTTATCTGCAAAAAAAGCTTCTGCCAAGGCTATCTTACCATTGGCCGCTTCATCTATTTTATTCAATACCACCAGGCAGGGCACTTTTAAGCGAAGTGCTTGGAAAACGGTATCCACTTCCTGTAAATTCTCATTAGCGTCAACGATCAGCAAGGCCACATCAGCATCTTCAAGAGCACCTTTCACCGAGTTCATCATCCGTTCGTGCAGTTTATACTTTGGGTCGATAATCCCCGGGGTATCGGAAAAGATAATCTGGTACTCGCCTGGCTTATTCAAAAACGCTTTAATACGATGACGGGTGGTTTGCACTTTAGGCGATACAATAGCCATTTTCTCACCTATCAATGCATTGAGCAAGGTGCTTTTCCCCGCGTTGGGCCTTCCAAATATGTTTACAAATCCTGCTTTCATAGTAATAAATCGAGAAGTCCGATAGACCGGAAATTTAAAAGTTTTTTTGTTTGTAGCTGAGGTTATTATCTGTTTGATGAATGAGACCGGCGGCAGGTATGGCTTAACTCAATTAGCGAGTAGCCTTAAATCCTGTATCCTGATCTGACATCCAGTATCCAGAGTAGCCTCTAGCCGGAATAAGAAAAGCCTCAATAGAGGCTTTCTAAAAAGTTGGTTGCGAGGGAAGGGATCGAACCTCCGACCTTCGGGTTATGAGCCCGACGAGCTACCGCTGCTCTACCTCGCGATGTATTGAGGAGCAAAAGTAGGTGCAGGATGAGTAGTATCCAAATATTATTTGATTATCATCTAAGCGATTTACCACTTTCCGTTTTCTTTCTGCCTTCTTTATACCCTGGTGACTAAGGATGAAAAATCTTATAAATGCCTGAAGAAATCAGTCTTCTGTTTTGCGCGTAATCGAAGCTCCGCCACTGGAACTGATATCCCTGATCAAACCTGTGCCTTTAAAAAAAACAGTACTGCCCCCACTGGCCTGTGCATTTAATTCTTTATTGACGGTTATACGGACATTCGACCCGCCGGAAGCATTTGTTTTACACATGTCAGTTTTCAAGTCATAAGCCCTGATAATGCAGGCACCACTGGCATTTATGTTGGCTTCACCGGCAGAACCCGATATTTTGATATTGGATGCGCCGCTGGCATCGATCCTAAGTTTTGGTACCGTTATATTACCTGTAAAATCGCTGGCGCCCGACATTTCTATTTTCAGTTCCGGTTGTTTAATCGATTCAATGGCTTTTACATTACAGGCACCTGAAGCTTCAATTTTGTTAAGGGTCTTGAAGGTTACATACGCTTTCATCCGGTGGTTACCCCAGTTTTTCCAGTTTAATCCCGTGCCGTCAAAATAAATATGCAGGGTTGTACCTTTTATTTCTGTTTTAATCCTTTGTTTTATCTCATCGGTTGACGCACTGATGGCGACACCTTCTTCTGTTCCCTGTGAAAGAAAAAGATCAATGGACCCAGACACTTCGATAGCCGTAAAACCACTTACAGATCGTGCTTCCGCGTTGGCATCAATAACAATATTTTTTTCGTTTTGGGCCTTAGCATTTAGTAAGCCGAAGCCCAATACCATGGTTAAAAATATTATCTTCATTGGGGTGTTTTTCAGTGAAACGATATTCTATGTTTAAAGTTACAGTTGGGTTTGATTTGTTGAATACCTATTTTTGCAATTGATCATTCCTCGGGGTGCTGAGGTTTGTGTGGAAACACACCAACCAAGGCTGAGATAATACCCGTTGAACCTGAACAGGGTAATTCCTGCGAAGGGAAGGTGTACAGTTTTTTATTAGTCCCTCTCCATTAGCTTATTCCCTGTTCCCATTATTAACTTTTAAACTATTAAAAATGAAAAAGTTTTTGGGAACAACGATGTTGGCATTAGTAACCCTAATTGCCTTTACACAACCCAGCAAAAGCCTTATACAAGGCACAGTTACAGAAAAAAATTCAAAAACCCCTGTTGTAGGGGCAACCGTAAGTTTAGGCAACCGTCAAACACTTACTGATGATAAGGGTTATTTTAGTTTTGGCAAGACAAGTGCTGGAAAGTATGTGCTTAGTGTAAGTAGCCTGGGCTTTACTGAGCACAATCAGTTTATAAATACCGCTGCTGCAGGTACACAACTCATTATTCAGTTAACCGCTTCATCGCTGTTCTTACAGCCATTGGAAGTAAGGGCCGTTCGAGCTTCGGAGAAAGCTCCGTTTGCAAAAACAAATCTTAGCAAGGAAGAAATTGCCAAAAATAACCTGGGGCAGGATATTCCCTTCCTCTTAAATCAAACACCTTCTGTGGTAGTGAATTCTGATGCTGGTAATGGGGTGGGTTATACCACTATGCGCATCAGGGGATCGGACGCCACGAGGATTAATGTAACGCTGAACGGTATACCTTATAATGATGCAGAAAGCCTGGGTACTTATTTTGTTGACCTGCCCGATTTTGCTTCTTCAGTTAACAGCATTCAGGTGCAGCGCGGCGTTGGCACCTCTTCAAATGGTGCCGGGGCATTTGGTGCCACCATTAATTTCGCTACCAATGAATATAACGAAAAAGTGTATGGTGAACTAAACAACAGTTTCGGGTCATTCAATACCTGGAAAAAAACGCTGAAGGCAGGAACCGGTTTGATTGACGGTCATTTTACAGTAGATGTAAGATTAAGCCGTATCAGCAGCGATGGATTTATTGACCGAGCTAAGAGTAATTTGCAAGCATTTTATTTCAGCACTGCTTATATCAATAAAAAATCTTCACTGCGGTTGAATATTTTTTCTGGAAAAGAAAAAACTTACCAAGCATGGTATGGTGTCGCGGAAAGCCTGTTAACAACCAAGCGAACCGATAACCCTGCGGGCACAGAAAAAGCCGGCACCCCGTATGATAATCAGACGGATAATTATACACAAACACATTACCAGTTATTCTTCAATCATTCCATCAATCCAAAATTATCGTTTACTACTGCTGCCTTTTTATCAAGAGGTAAAGGTTATTATGAAGAATATAAAGCCGATCAATCTTTTGTGAATTATGGCTTGCCAAATGTAGGTTCCACCACTAAATCTGACTTGATTCGTGATCGATGGCTTGACAATTTTTATTACGGGCAAACCGCATCACTTCAATACAAAGACCTGGCCGATGAGTTGACTTTTGGCACGGGCTGGAGTAAATACGATGGCAAACATTATGGTACAATCACATGGATAAAAACAGGTAGCGTTCCTGCCGGCTATCGCTATTACGATTACCCTGCAGTAAAAAAAGATGCCAACCTGTATGTTAAATGGCAGCACCGCCTAAACGCTAACTGGTCAAGCTTTGCTGATCTGCAATATCGCCATGTAAGACATACTATGACCGGCTTTGAAGGAACCCCAACACTAAATGTGGACAGGCGCTTTGATTTCGTAAATCCCAAAGCGGGTATTACTTACAGCAACAATGGATTGCAGGGCTATTTTAGTTATGCCCTTGGGCAGAAAGAACCTAACCGGGATGATTTTCAGGCAAGCCTGAATAAACAACCCATATCGGAAACCATGCATGATATAGAACTCGGCTTTGAGAAAAAGAACAGTAACTATCATTTTGGCGCGAATATTTATTACATGTATTATTTCAATCAACTGGTATTAACCGGACAGATAAATGATGTTGGATCTTATACACGAATCAATATCCCGCATAGTTACCGTTTGGGTATTGAATTACAGGGAGGCGCTGTTTTGAATAAATACATCAATGTTACGGGCAACTTAACCATCAGTCGTAATAAAGTAAGTTCTTTTACTGAGTATATTGATAATTATGATACAGGCAGCCAGGATGCTGTACTTCGCAAGAACACAAATATTTCTTTTTCACCTGCAGTAATTGCGGGGGCCACCATCAACATCCTGCCTGTGCAAAATGTTGAGTTTAGTTTATTAAGCAAGTATGTAGGCAAACAATATATGGACAACAGTCAATTGGATAGCCGTTCATTAAACGCATATTTTGCTCAGGACATCAGGGCTGCATTGACCCTTAAGAAACTTATATTTTCTGAATGGCATATTATTGGACAAATCAATAATGTGTTCAATAAGAAATATGAACCGAATGGTTATACGTACAGTTATGTTTCCGGAGGGAGCCCATATACAGACAACGCCTACTACCCTATGGCAGGAACGAATTATATGCTTGGGGTAAATATTAAACTCTAAGAAATATGAAACCAGGGGTTTGACTGTTGAAGGAATTATTCTAGTCGCAGATTTTTATAGCTTGTAAATCTGTCACCAAGCTTTTGCACTAAGGATATTCAACGAAAAGCAGCAAGGGGGCGAAGCCGAAAAGAATTTTTCTTTTTGGCTTTGCCCTTACATTTCCTTGGGTGAAACTTTCTTGACTAGATAAATTTATATAAGGCTTGCCTTTAATTCGGCATTTAAAAATTCCTTTTCAGTATTCAGTTTTATTTCACGATCCGCTCCTGCCAGGCCAACATGCCCCCAGTAACATTTACCACGTTTTTATAGCCCATGGTTTCCAGAATAAGACAGGCCTGGCCGCTGCGGTTGCCGCTGCGGCAGTAAACATATATGGTTTCATCTTTCAATTCATCAATCTCGTCTACCTGCATGGTTTGCACTTTACCAAGCGGCAATAACAATCCGCCGATATTGAATTCGGCATTTTCATGTGGCTCGCGTACATCTACCAGGTGTAAAGATTCCCCAGCATCAATTTTTGTCTTCAGTTCTTCTACGGTAATGGTCTGCATTTGATAAACATTTGTTGGTTATGACAATTAGTTATTATGTGGTGTTACTGCGGTATCCTTTACGGGTGACATTGTGCTGATGTAAATATCCATGAGCTGCCCCTGTTTTATTTTATTGGGAACTTTAAATCCATCAACCCCTAAAGAATCGGATAAAGATGCAGGTGTTTGCTTTACCACAAATGAGGAAGCCGAATCTCTGATTGATACCATTGCCACTATTGAACCAATGTTTACTCCGATTCCGGAAAGATAGTTTCGGGCCTCGACTAATGTCATACCTACTAAATCCGGCACATTAATTTCTCCACCCCCAACGCCGCTACCCAATACAAAACCGATTACGCTTCCGATGGGAATTTTAGTGCCCGGAGCAATGGGGTTCCCATTAAACAATTGTTCGAGAACAGAGTTACGGGCAATATCGGGTTTGTAACTTACTTCACCCAGTTTCAAGCCCAGACTAACCAAATACATTTCAGCACTCTTAATGGAGAAACCTGAAAGATTAGGCATTTCTACCTGCGGGGCAATTGAACGGTTAACGGTAAGGTAAATAGTACGGCCTGCTTTCACCATTGCATCAGCTTCAGGAGATTGCCTTACTACCGCCTGCTTGGCAATACTATCTACATACACTGAATCGTGGATAACAACATCAAAACCTTTGTCTTCCAATGTTTTTTGAGCCGCAATAATATTCTGTCCGGTAACAGCAGGTACTTTTTCATACTTACCATAGCCCGTTATCCATGAGAGGGACCAAAAGAAAAACAATATCAATATAAGGACAATGCCTAAGCTTGCCAGGATATTTACCCAAAGTGGTTTGTCTGTTATGAATTTAAACAAGGGAGAAATTTTTGGGAATTTTGTAAATTTGAGATTGGAAAATTGAGAAATTTGAACGGAAGGTAAGGCAATTCCAAAATTTCCCAATTCCCCAATTTCAAAATTACGTTAAAGCTTGTTCGATTACTGCCGAATAAAAATCTTTCAGGCTCCAGCCCATGGCCTTTACCTGTTGGGGTATCACACTAGCTTCGCTTTGGCCAGGTACTGTGTTTACTTCCAACATAAAAGGCTGGCCAGTTGCCAGGTTATAAATAAAATCAATTCGCACAACGCCCCGGCAGTTCAACACCTCGTAAATTCGTTTGGCGGCAGATTCGAGTTGTTGTTTCATTGTATTATCAATAGCCGCAGGTGTGATCTCTTCACTTTTACCCTGGTATTTTGCTTCAAAATCGAAAAATTCGTTGTGGGTCATTATTTCGGTGATAGGCAAGACCATCGTTTCACCTTTATGTTTGAAAACACCAATCGTGAATTCCCGACCACTGATAAACTCTTCAACCAATACTTGTTCATCTTCTTTAAATGCTTTGGCAAGGGCTGCGGATAATTCGCCCGTTTCATTTACTTTGCTCATACCGATACTGCTTCCGCCATTATTCGGTTTTACAAATACAGGTAAGTGCAATTGCTTTAAAATTTCTTCAGGTGATACCGGGGTATGATTAAAAAGGTGTAATGACTTTGCTACATGTATACCACTGAAAGCGGCAACAGCAACGGTATATCTTTTATTGAATGTTAACGCAGAAGTTGCCGCATCACAACTGGTGTATGGTAATTGCAGCATATCGAAATATCCCTGCAGTTTACCATCTTCGCCCGGAGTGCCATGGATGCAAAGCAGTATGGCATCGAAATTTATTTTAGCTCCATTATCTGCAATTGAAAAATCATCCATGCTAACTTTTGATTTTTCACCATTCACAGGTTCATACCACCAGCCGGTTGCATTGATATCAATGCGGTAAACATCAAACTTATCCCTGTCTATATTATTACCTACTGTAACCGCGCTTTTATAACTTATCTGCGCCTCGCCACTTAACCCACCTGTTACCAATGCAATTTTTTTTTTCATACCTGTTTATTGTATAACAAATATAGTAGTGAATTCGCAATGATGAATGGGCAATAATGAAAAATAAAATTGCTTTAACTCATGCGCAGAAATAATTTTTTGTGGTAGGTGAAACATGATGGGAAGAATAATGACTACAGACGAAATCAGTAGTCAAAAAAAAGGTGAAGAAACTACCTGTCTCTTCACCTCACGTGAACGGGAAATATCACCCGCCGTTACTGGTTGTTACCTTCGCTGGCAACAATTATTAATATCTCTATTAACAATTCTAAGTTACAACAGTTATGGATTTTTTGCAAGCATTTTTAACTAAAATAGTTTAGCACACAGGCTGTGCATTAGATGTGCATTTTCTCTTTTTTGGCCAGCAGTTCATCTACCGTTTCGCGGTACATTTCATCGGGCACACAACAATCAACCGGGCAAACGGCTGCACACTGAGGTTCTTCATGAAAACCCTGGCACTCGGTACATTTATTAGGGGCGATGTAGTAGGTATCTACACTAACCGGCGCAAAGCGCTGGTCGGATGTTACCTGGGTACCATCCATCAAGGTAAAACTGCCTTTAATGGTGGTTCCGTCAGAAATAGACCATTCAACGCCGCCTTCGTAGATAGCGTTATTAGGACATTCGGGCTCGCAGGCGCCGCAATTGATGCACTCTTCTGTAATTTTGATTGCCATACAAAATGGGTTTGTTGGGTTAGTGATTCTACATTTGCAGTTCCAAAAATACGGTTGACAAATGATTTTACAAGAACGAATTGATTTAATGGCCAAATTGGGCCAATATATGTTGCTGGAGGAGCCTGAGTGGCTGGGTATCCGAGAGAGGGCTTTCAGGGAAAACCAGTGGTTTGCGCCGGAATTTATTACTCAATCCATTGATAATATTGCTCACCAGTTTTTAAACCCGACATTTTTGCAGGAATGGGCAATGGCACACAGGGTGCCCGATATACAGGAAACACCAAAAAACGTTGGCCTGGTCATGGCAGGTAATATTCCCCTTGTTGGGTTTCACGATTTCTTATGCGTTTTTATCAGCGGACACAAGTTGGTAATCAAGGCTTCTTCCAAAGATGAATTATTGATCAAATACCTTGTTGCCAAACTCGAAGAATGGGATAAACAGGTATCTGGCCTGGTTTCTTTTGCGGAAAGATTAAAAGGTTGTGATGCCTATATCGCTACCGGCAGTAATAATTCCAGCCGGTATTTTGATTATTATTTTGGAAAGTACCCCCATATCATCCGCCGTAACCGTACATCGGTAGCTATTTTGGATAATACAGAAACCGCTGCAGAACTGGATGCACTATCGAATGATATACAATTGTATTTTGGATTGGGTTGCCGGAATATTACCCAGATTTTTGTACCAAAGGACTATGATTTTATTCCTTTGCTGGATGCACTGCGGAAATATGATCATTTTATGGATTTCCATAAATACAAGCACAATTACGATTACCACCTGGCACTTCTGATCATGGGTAACCGTTATTATATGAATAATGACATAGTGATATTAACGGAAAACAGTTCGCCATTCTCGCCGGTAAGCCAGGTACACTATTCATTTTACGATGACAAAATATCAGTTATCAAGAGCCTGCAAAACAACCCGGATGTTCAGTGTATTGTTGGAAATGGATATATCCCATTTGGCATGACGCAGCGTCCTTCTTTAAGGGATTATGCGGATGGGGTGGATACAATGGAATTTTTGTTGGGATTGTGAGGCGGAAGTTGTGAATTAAGATAAATCTTCATGCATATTATAATACTAATTACTCACCATTAACAACCCACTGTTCATTCCCCGCCGTTATTAACAAAGCATTTTTAATACCCCGCACCAACTAACTTACAGTTGATTTACCGACTGAAGTACTAAGTTCGCCGTAAAACATTTGTTAAAAGGTATGATAGGTGATCTGTCAATTAAACAGCTTCGTTTATTTGCTATCAGAAAGGCACACTATTTGACTCATTAAATTCAATAAAAAAATACATGAATATGAATCTCAAGAACTTTTTTGCCGTTGTGGCCATAAGTGCGACCACCGCTGTTTTGAGTGTGTGGGGTTATGGTAAATTTCAGGAGCAGCAATATGCGGGCATACAGGAATCGGGAAAACTGCCTGTTAACTATGCCGGCTTTTTTGGCAATAACAATACGCCGGGTGTTGTTGTTGATTTTACACCTGCTGCAACAACAGCAACGCCTGCCGTTGTTCATATTAAAACAAGAACTAAAGCAAGGCAGATAAGCAATAACAGCACCCAACAGCGGCAGAAGAACCCATTCTCTGATCTTTTCGGGGACGATTTTGGTGATTTTTTTGGTGGTGGACCAAGAATGATCCCTGAGCAACGGGCTAGTGGTAGCGGGGTATTGATTACCGAAGATGGTTATATTGTAACCAATAACCACGTTGTAGATGGTGCAGATGAAGTAAACGTGACGCTGGCCAATAAAAAAACATATAATGGAACTGTTGTGGGTACAGATGCCAGCAGTGACCTTGCTGTAATTAAGATTGATGGGAAAGGACTACCCTATTTAGTGTATGGCAACAGCGATGATGCCAAATTGGGACAATGGGTGTTGGCCATTGGCTACCCTTTAAATTTAGATGTAACGGTCACTGCGGGCATCATCAGTGCCAAGTCAAGATCTATTGGTATCAATAACAGGCAAAGTGCAAGTCCGGTTGAATCTTTTATACAAACAGATGCAGCAGTAAACCCGGGAAATAGTGGTGGTGCTTTGATCAATACCAATGGCGAACTGATCGGTATCAATTCTGCGATTGCCTCCCCAACAGGTTCTTATGCAGGTTATTCTTATGCCATTCCGGTGAATATTGTTAAGAAGATCATTACAGATATTGTAAAATTTGGTACGGTACAAAGGGCTTATATCGGCATTAATTATCCAAGTGATAACCTGAATGAAGAGCAGGCAAAAGAGCTGGAGAAAGAAATAGGTACAGCTTATAAAGAAGGTGAAGGCGTGTATGTAACAGGTATACTGGAAGGTGGGGCCGCATCTATAGCAGGCATCAAAAAAGGTGATGTGGTAACTAAAATCAATGGTGTGGCCGTGAGCGGCGGCCCTGAATTACAGGAGCAGGTATCGCGTTATAAACCGGGCGATAAAATTACCCTGACCTATAAGCGCAGCGGTAAAGAAAATACTACGAATATTACCTTAAAAAATAAAGCAGGGAATACAGATGTGGTAAAAACAACCGGCATCATAGAAAAATTAGGGGCTGAACTAGTAGCTGTTGATAGCAAGACGGCAGCTGCCAACAATATATCCGGTGGCGTAATAGTTAAGAAAATCGGGGATGGTTTATTAAAAAGGACGAGGATGCAGGAAGGTTTTATCATTACCAGTGTGGAAGGACAGGATATAAAAACCGTAGCGGATCTTGATAAAATACTGGCGCAGAATAAAGGCAGGAAAATAAAGATAGAAGGTGTGTATCCGGGATTTGAAAATACGTATCCATATCCGTTGGATTTGAGTGATGTCGAATAAAAAATAGATCTTACTACAAAAAAGAAAGCGGGTATTGAAAACGAATACCCGCTTTTTTAATATCAAATATTGAATCGATTAATTTCAAATATGGAAGTAATGGAGTCTAATCGAAATGCGATATTCAATTTTTTTTCTCATATACGATATATTCCCCTTTCTGTAATTCAAATATTTCTTCGCCTTTAAATACAAATTCGAGTTGTGAAAAAATATTACGAAATGTCCCGGTCAGCCAATTGTGTTCAACGCGGATAGTTACGCGGTCTTCATCAGAGAGGTTAAGTAATACTAAAACCACTTCCTCCTCTTTTCTTCGCAGGTAGGCCATTAGCTGGTCGCCTTTTTGTGCGGGCAGGATAAACGTTTCCCCCTCACGGATAGCTTTGGATTGTTTTCTATGTTGCAAGAGTGTTGTATAAAAATCGTTCAACTGCG
The DNA here is from genome assembly GCA_043717145.1 of Chitinophagaceae bacterium. Lineage (GTDB taxonomy): Bacteria > Bacteroidota > Bacteroidia > Chitinophagales > Chitinophagaceae > Sediminibacterium. The sequence continues at coordinate 25,609 of JAYSXR010000141.1, forward strand.
GGGGGGCATTCCATTCTATACAATCTTTATCAAAAAATTTCAATCGCTTAAGATTGGGGCTTTCCTGTCCGCTGTAGATTAGCGGCATTCCTTGCCAGGTGCAGGTAAATACGGCCCATGCTTTTGCTGCATCAGCATACTTTTCATATTCAGTTCCGTTCCAGCTATTCTCATCATGGTTGGCAGTGAAAAATAATTTGATAGCACCGGCAGGATACTGCGAATACCCATGCAGCACCTGCCTGATATCATTGGGGGATACATTTCCTTTTGCATGTTTCTCGGTCTCATGCATCCACCACCAGGCATAACTGGCATCAAAAGCATTGTGGTAAGCAACCACTTCACATTCGGCCAACCAGAATAAAGGTGTAATGGCATCGCACTGTTTACGGGCATCAACCCAAAAATCCAATGGAACCAAATGTGCCATGTCGCACCTGAACCCATCAATCTTACATTCTGTTACCCAATATTTCATGGCATCAATGAGTGCCCGCCGCATGTTCGTATTACTAAAATCAAGGTCAATCACATCATGCCAACCATTCTTCTCCGTAAAATTTTCATCCGCATCTTTTATAAACCAATCGGGGTGTTCCATGGTCCACTGATGATCCCAGCCTGTGTGATTGGCTACCCAGTCAATAATTATCTTAAACCCCAATACATGCGCTTCATTAATTAAGTTTTTAAAATCTGTTAACGTACCGAATTCGGGATTAATTTCTGTATAACTGCTGCAGGCATAATAACTACCTAAAGTTCCCTGACGTACTTTTTTACTGATAGGCGTGATGGGCATCAACCAAAGTATTTCTACACCCATATTTTTTAACCGTGGTAAATGTTTGCTGAATGCGGCAAATGTGCATTCCTGCGTGTACTGGCGGATGTTGACTTCGTAAATATTGGAGCCTTTGGCCCAACCGACTGTTGAAAAATTTATGCCCATATTGGTTTTGTCTGCTTACAAAGAAATAGTTTTATGTTTATATACACATGAATGAGCAACCGAAATTGGAAAGAAAGATAAGTCTTTTACAGGCTACTGCTATTAATATGACAGATATGGTGGGCATCGGCCCATTCGTGGTATTAAGCGTGGTTGCAGAAACCATGCATGGACCTTGGTTTTTATATGCATGGATAGCGGGAGCCATATTATCGGTTGTTGATGCTATGATCTGGAGCCAGCTTGGCTCTACCTACCCGCTCGCCGGTGGCAGCTATAATTTTTTAAAAGAAGGATACGGACCAAAATGGGGCAAGCTAATGAGTTTTCTTTTTGTTTGGCAAACCATGATACAGGCACCTTTAGTAATTGCTTCTGCCGCCATTGGCTTTGCACAATACTTTGGATATATAGTTCATGTAAACGACTGGCAAAGCAAATGCATCAGCGGGAGCCTGGTAATATTAATTGTTATTTTATTATACCGGAAAATAGAAGCCATTGGCAAGATCAGTGTATTGTTATGGGTAGGCGTATTGATCACACTTTCGTGGATTATTGGCGGTGGTATTTTTCATGGTCATTTTTTCCAGCCTGTGAAAGACATTAATAGTGGTTTGCGAGTAGATCATGCATTTGCTGCAGCACTGGGTTTTGCCAGTGTTAAAAGTGTATATAGTTATTTGGGATATTATAATGTTTGTCATTTAGGTGGCGAAATCATTAACCCCCAAAAGAATATACCTAAAAGTATGTTCATTTCCATTGCTGGTATTGCTGTTTTATATTTCATGATGAATGTTAGTGTGGCTTCTGTTTTACCATTAGCACAAATACAGCAAAGCAGATTTGTTGTGAGCGAATTTATACAACGTTTATCCGGATCTACTGCCGCAAATATTGCAACAATATTGATTTTATGGGTGGCTTTTGCTTCTGTTTTTTCTGCCACATTGGGGTACAGCCGTATACCATATGCAGCTGCAAGTGATGGGGCGTTTTTCAAAATCTTCGCGAAACTCCATCCCACCAAGCATTTTCCATATGTTTCTTTGCTGGTATTAGGTACTGTGGCATTTGTGTTCAGTCTCTTATTTAAATTAAGGGATGTAATTGATGCGATATTGGCCATGCGGATATTGATACAGTTTATTGGCCAGGGAATCGGTTTGTTATGGCTTGTGAAAAGAAAAGGTAAAGCCCATTTCGCCTGGCGAATGCCACTCTATCCTTTGCCTGTTATTTTAGCAATACTTATCTGGGCGTACATCTTTTTTTCTACCGGAGAAAAGATGATGATAGGCGGATTGACCGTAATTGTATTGGGTGTGATTGCTTACCTGATCAAATCAAATAGAAATAAGGAATGGCCGTGGAAGGAGAAAGGAATTACGAATTAAAAATTACGAATTACGAATTATGTATACGTAATTTTCAATTTGTAATTCAAATTTTTTTCTTACTATCGCTTTTAAGGAATAACTGAAATATCAAACTTAATAACACAACCGCAACCGCCCCAACTACATTGAGCCAGAGAAACCCGAGGCCGATAATATTATATTTATCTAAAAAGAAAAACAGGATTACCACCAGTTCACCCAGGATGGCGGCTACGAATACTGCATTACTACCTATTTTTTTGAAATAGAACGCCACTAAAAAAATTCCAAGTATCACCCCATAAAATAAAGATCCCAGTACGTTTACCGCTTCAATCAAACTTCCCATACCAGTTGCAAACTCTGCTGTTATGATAGCAAATATTCCCCAAGCCAATGTATAGTATTTTGAAGTTTTGTACTCATCGGCACATTGTTGCATATTAGTATTATCATATTTAGATCCACTAAACCGGAGATGGAAGTCAACCATGGTGCAGGAAGCCAACGAGTTTAACGCTGCCGCAATGGAGCCCCATGCTGCAAGAAAGATAATGGCAATTAATAATCCTATTAATCCTTTCGGCAAAAAATCTACCACAAACCGAAGGAAGATATAGTTCGTATCACTGGTGTCGGCATCAGGCAATGCCTTTTTTAAAATTGATTTGTATTCCTTTTGGATAACAGATAGTTTGGCTGAGCCTGCCTGCAGGCTGTCTTTGTAATGCTCCAGTTTACCAATCACATAGATTTTACTAAGCTGTTGCTGCATTAGTTGCTGTTGGTTAAACTTTTTTTCTATAATTAGTAATGAATCCTTATATGGCGTCTCCATTGCTTTTGAGGCAACGGCTTTGTTAAAGAAAACAGGGGCCGAATTAAACTGGTAAAAAGTAAATAGCATGGCTCCCAGTAACAATATTAAAAACTGCATAGGCACTTTCACCAATCCGTTCATCAAAAGGCCTATTCTGCTTTCTGTAGTGCCTTTGGCGGTGAGGTAGCGACCTACCTGCGATTGATCGGTTCCAAAATAGGAAAGTGCCAGAAAGAATCCTCCTATAACGCCGCTGATAATATTATAACGGTCCTTCCAATCAAATCCTTTGGATGAAATACCTGTTGTAATTACATTCAGCTTACCGGATGCACCGCTTACTTTCAATGCATCTGCAAATCCTACGCCTTCGGGCAAGTAGTGTACAATTAAATAACCGGCCACAAACATCCCAATGAAAATAATAATCAATTGCAGTTGTTGTGTGTAAGCCACTGCTTTGGCACCACCGCTAACTGTATAAATGATGAGCAGGCCACCCATTACGATATTTGTCCAGAAAATATCCCATCCCAACAAGGATGAAAGAATGATGGAGGGTGCATAAATACTGATACCCGTTGACAATCCCCTTGATAATAAAAACAGGAAAGAAGTAAACGTTCTTGTCTTCAGGTCAAACCGTTTTTCCAAAAATTCGTATGCTGTAAAGACTTTTACCTTATGAAAAAGCGGCACGAAAGTGATGCATAAAATAACCATGGCTATGGGCAACCCGAAATAATATTGTACAAAACGCATCCCGTCTGTATATGCCTGGCCTGGTGCCGATAAAAAAGTAATGGCACTGGCCTGTGTACCCATGATACTTAACAAAACAAGGTACCATGGCATGCTCCTGTCGCTCAGGAAATATCCTTCCAGGTTTTTAGCGGTACGGCTTTTGTATAAGCCATAAGCAATGATACTTGTAAGTGTAATGATCAATACTATCCAGTCGGGTCTGCTCATGAAAAGTATTTTGTAAACCAGACAAAAAAGATAATGAGTAACAACAGTACCATGATCACAAAAAGATACCAGCGGCGCCAGGATGAAAAAAGTGGTATTTTATTTTTTTCACTCATTTATTTGATCATTTTTTTCGCTGTAAATTCACAAATTATCATACGGTTGCCTGCAACAGATAAATTATTTTCTACCACCGCCACCCATCATTCCACCTGCCATTAAGCCTAATCCCAACCCTATAATCAACCCTATTTTTACATTTTTAATAAAAAATCCAATAGCCAGTCCTATTAGTATGATGGTTAAAATACCTATTTTTTTTCTCGGCTGCATGAAATGCTATTTGGATTTAGGTAAAGCTATTAAATTGGCCAATAAACGGTAGGCACCGGGAACACCTGCGGGTAATTGCCTGAATAATACAAGACTAACATACGCGAAATTGCCTTTACCATATTTGGCAATAGCCAGACTGCCATTACTTTCCTTCTCGCCGGTATCATTCATAGATAAAGGCATTTCATAATGCGTGTCTGCTTGGTCTACCTGGTATGTGCTGCGTTCTTGTATCCAGCCATCAAAATCCTTTTCAGTTATCTTGTTCGGGTAATTGAGAACCGAATGTTGCGGTAACAGGAAATTCACTTTGGTATTCTCTTCCGTAACTCTCGATCCGGAACTGATGGAAAAAGAGTATGGACCTAATTTCAGTCGCTTAGAACCCACTGTATTACTTTTAATGTATTGGGCAATCAGGTTGCCGCCATTTTCAACATATTTATTCAATACATCATTTTTTACAGTCAGAAAATCAAAAATATTGCTGGCGCGGATTCCTGTTATGACCGCATCAAACTGTTGCAAATTTTCTTCGGTAATATCTGCTTCTGACAAGACCTTTACTTCATAACCTAACTGCTCCAATGCAGCAGGTACCTTGTCACCCGCACCAATAATGTATCCTATCTTTTTGCCTTCTGTTTTTACATTTAGGTTTAAAAGATTGGCTTTGGCAGGGGTAAAATAAGTGATGGTTGGAATATGATCATACGAAATCACTTTGGTGCTTCCCAGGTAAGCTGCCGTAGTAGGGGAAGCTAAACTGATCTCAGTTTTTGAATTTAAGTCTTTACTATCGGGCTTCAGCATAATAAAAGTTTCCTGGGCCTTGGACCGGTTCGATTTTTGTGCCTGCTCATCATTTTTCCATCCAGGTACTACATCAAATTTTACCTCATAAGGAGTGCTTTTGGGTGCATTTAGTTTTGCTATACCTTGCACTTTGACAACCTGTCCGTTTAATGAAATAAAATTTTCTTTTGTATAATTTACTTCTACCCTGGGTAAAACAGCCAAAGGCTGATACAGCTCGCCTTTTGCAGGATCTATTACTTTGTATTGTACCGGCCTTTTAATAGTAAAATCTTCGCCTTCAATCGTTACCGTGTAAACAGTTTCAAAAGATGGATCATTTTCAGCCTTTCCAATTAATAACTGGTTTTTTATTACAAACTGGCCTTCCTCTTTTGGATATTCGAGCCAATAGGGCTGTGATATTTTTTTATCAGTACCAACAGGGATAGCCTTATTGAAAGTAAAATTATTATTAAGTGATAAAGACGTATTTAATGAAGTATCAAAATTTTCCAACCGGATATTTTTAATTGCAGCATTGGCATCTTTTCGTTTATTTAAAAAGAAATTTACATTTAACACCTCACCCTGAACCACATTTTCCTGTGCTGTGGTGGCCTCGGTAAATAAAGCAGCACAGGCTTCAATCAATTGTTGTATTTCATCTAATTTTTTATCACGCCAATTATCTGTGGGTAATACTTTAACAGAGCGATATAAAGCCACCAGTGCCGGTACCGAAGCTTCCGGTTGCTCAAATTTATAATTACTTATGATCGTATTAATTTGTGATTGTATTTTCGCGCTTCCGGGTACCCTGTTCCAGTCAATCGTAATACCGTCCATCAAATCATTTTTGGGGGCTTCACCACCCAATGTTTGAAAGAATTCAAATACCTGCCCCCTTCTTCTCGGCCTTCCTTCTCCCTGACTTTTGTGCATGGTACGGGCTTCTCCACCCAGCTCGCCGTAGCTTTTTCCAATCAATGCATTGTAGCCACCTACTTCAACTTTTAGCTGGTCATTGGCCGTTGTATTGGTACCACCAAAATTAAATGTGTTCCATAGAATCCTTTTTGCCTGCCAGGGTTTTACACCATATTTAAATTGTTCACTAAATTTTTCAGGATCTGCGGCAGCAGTGTATGCTTCCTGCGCAAGGATAGATGAAGCGGCATGGTGGCCATGTCCCGCCCTTGCATCGCCGGGGAAACGGGTAATGATAATATCTGGTTGAAATCTCCTGATCATCCATACTACATCACTCAATACTTTTTCCCTATCCCAAATACGTAAGGCTTCATCGGCACTTTTACTAAAACCAAATTCGTATGCGCGGCTGAAATATTGTTCTGCACCATCAATGCGGCGCGCTGCCAGTAATTCCTGCGTACGAATTAATCCAAGTTCAATTCCTTGTTCACTGCCTATCAGGTTTTGCCCGCCATCACCTCTTGTTAAACTTAAATACCCTGTTCGGTATAATTTTTCTTTGGCGAGGTATGGCAGGAAACTGTTGTTCTCATCATCTGGATGCGCCGCTATATACAATACGCTTCCCAATACATTCAGTTTTTTTAACTGCAGGTAGATATCAGCGCTGTTATTCGTAACCGGAACCTGTGCATTTGATGCTGAAAGAAATATACAGAAGGTGGAAAACAGAAAAACGCTAAATGCAGAATGCTTAGCGTTGAACACGTTTTTTGAGATATTCATATAACTAACTCTTTATGTATTACCGAAGATAACCTTACTTGTTTAATTGAATTGACCGCTTAACAAAAAAATCCTCAGTGAGCCGCCGTCACCACTGAGTATACTGTGTTAAAAAATCAGGCTCAATTCCCGAAATATTATTTTTTCAGTACAAATATTTAAGTTTTACAAAGTTTTTTAATAACAAAAGGCCAAGTACTGAGACTTGACCTTTTCATTTTTAATTTTTCCTTATTGCCCTACCAGGAATACTGCATTGCAGAATAAGAGTTTCCCGTTTTCCCAGAAGTTTCTGAACAGCGGGTCTTCTGCAAAATAGATGACGTTGCCATTGCCAATATCTTGTACACCAAATACAACCCCATCTTTCAATTTACCCTTCACTTTACTACCGGCAAATCCAGTTACATACGCGTCTTTTTTCATTACCCCTACATTCCATCCATCTTTCAAAAATTCAAATACACCGGCATCCTGTTTCAACGTAAAATAATAATCAGGATAGCCAAAAGCCAGTGGGTGGGTATTATCCAGTTCTAATTTATAAATAGCTCCGGGAATGGAATTGTTTAAAGATTGGTTTTCCCTGTCGGCATATTTTTTTACATTGGCATATTCACTTTTATCTTCACTTTTATCTTCCCTGGCTTTAATGCCCCATTCTGCTCCTGCCATAATGGATACTGCATTGTCTATGGCAAGTATTTTACCGCCACTGCGTACAAAATCTTTTAATTTTTCGGTTGTGGCTTTATCGCCCAGCGTGCGGTAATTACCATCGGGCACAATCAATACCTGGTAATTTTTCAGGTTGACCTTTCCAATATCTGCAGCATTAATAAGGGTGATTGGATAATCCAGTTGCTTCTCAAAGAAATGCCAAACTTCACCCGCACCAAGGGAAGAAGTTTGTTCACCCGTTAACAATGCAACCTTAAAATCTCCTGCAATTATCTTTATGTCTGGCGAACCAAAGTCAGCACCTTTATCCATAAAACCTGTTTCTACCGATACCGCTTGGATATTGAATTTTTTGCAGGCTTCATTTGCCAATGCATTCCAGTTAGCAGGATTACCTGTTTTCAGGATGATAAGTGTGCCCCGGTCATAATTTTTACCACTATACGTAAATGGCTTTTCTGCAAAACGAACTTTAATACCGTTCCTCAATAAATGCGCCATCACTTTTGCTGCATTGAATGATTGGTAAGGGATCAATAACCCATATAAAGAATTTGCATCAGCGATCAATGCAGAACCTTTCCACTCGCCCAGTTCTAATTTTTCTTTCAACGCATAGCCTTTAACACCATAAGCATAAGGCACCGACCATGCAGTGATATCGTAGGTATTTGAATCGGTTACTACAGTTTTAGGCTCTAATAAAACCTTTGCCATAACCGATCTTGATTGGTAAGCACTTACTGCAACTGTGAAGCCTTCATCGGTATAGGTATCTTCTTTTCCTGTATTGTAATTATAGCCTTGAAAAGATTTGTTAGCTATTGTTCCATATTGAATGCCGTTCTGTTCCAGTAATTTGATGACTGATTTAATCTTATTCTCATCATTTGAGGTTAGCACATAGGTTTTGTACTCACCTGTTTTGCCGTTGCGCCCATCTTCAAAATATTTTCTGAATTCATCCATCAGTTTCTGGCAATTACGCGAAGCAGTTTCAATGGTAGACAACCCTGTGGTGTAATGATGGGTTGCCCTGTCTAACAAGGTTAACGTATCACCATCGGCTTTCACTATACCCAATCCTCCACGCGGGCCACCACCCTGTTCGAATGTCATACCGATGGCACCATTGTAAACAGGGTATGTATCTCCGTAAGATGGATATAAAAGGTCAAATCTTTCTTTGGTAAAAAATAACCATCCGTTCCTGTCAAAATATTTCGCATTGTTCTTCCCTATCAATACCTGGAAATCTTTTTGCCATTGCGTAATTACTTCGTGAAAAGGATCGGCTGCAGGCGCAAAATAATAGGGATTATTCGCATTTTGTTCATGAAAATCCACATGTACCTGAGGCAACCACTGGTTATATTTTTTTACGCGCTGCTGGCTTTCTATTTGTGTTTGCCAGGCCCAGTCGCGGTTAAGGTCAAAATTATAATGATTACTTCTGCCACCTGGCCATGGTTCCGAATGTTCCCTTGCAACTGGATCGGGATTAAAGTCTTTGCCCACTACCCCATTAAACCAATTCACATATCTGTCGCGCCCATCAGGATTGATACAGGGGTCAATTACAACCACCGTATTCTTTAACCATTCTTTGGTTTGTGTATTATTGGGATCAATTAATGCATATAAAGTAAGCAGGGCGGCTTCTGATGAAGAAGTTTCATTACCATGCACATTATAGCTTAGCCAAACAATAGTGGGGGCCATTTCTGTGGAAGCCGTGGTTTTATCGTTTGATAATCCGGCTATTCGCAGGTTATTCACCCGGATAGCATCCAATTTTTGCAGGTTTTCAGGAGAGGCGATAAATGCGAGCATCAGTTCACGCCCCTCATTGGTTTCACCATATTTTTCCAGTTTAACCATATCAGGTTTGGCCTGGGCTACCGACTTAAAATATTCAACCACTTTGTAATGACGTGTATACCGAGTGCCAATCTTATAACCTAAAAATTGCTCAGGACTCTGCAAACCTTGCGCAAATAGGTTAACCCCGGTTAAAATTAGCAGTGATGCAAACAGTAGTTTTTTCATAAAATTCAAAAATGAATTGTGAATGTAGGCAAGAAACAAAGTATCGCAGCATATTTGGATGATTTTTTTAGAATGACTGCTGGGCTAGGAATGATACCCGCTTTATTGTGCAAGCAAAAAAATCTCAATGGCCACAAACATTCAAAATTCAAAATGCAAAATTTCCTCTTCCTTCATAAAAAACATGTAATTTTCTGTTATGAGAAAAGCCGTCCTCCTCTTGCTGATGATTACCTGTCAGCAAATGCTTTCAGCACAGAAAACAGCCTCTATAGTAGGTGCTGGTAAAGAAATCAATCCGTATAAATATTCGGTCGTTAAAAAAGCCAATTTCAGTAAGGCAGCCGTAAGCAGTGCCCACCCTCTTGCCAGCATGGTAGGTGTTGCTATGATGAAGAATGGCGGCAATGCCTTTGATGCAGCTATTGCTACACAACTTACACTCGCAGTAGTTTATCCGGGAGCGGGCAATATTGGTGGCGGTGGCTTTTTATTGGGACGTAAAGCCGATGGAGAACTGATTGGCATTGATTATCGCGAGGCAGCTCCCGAAAAAGCAAGTCGGGACATGTACCTGGATAAAAATGGTAATGTACAGATGGCTCTCTCTCAAAGTGGGCATCTTGCTTCCGGTATCCCAGGCACGATTGCAGGATTATTTGCCACGCTTCCTTACGCAAAACTTCCTTTTAAACAATTAATTCAACCTGCTATTGATCTGGCGGAGAAAGGTTTTGTTATTTCTGAAAGAGAAGCTTCCAGTCTGAATGCCACCAAAGAATCATTCAGCAAATCCAGCACACGTCCTACTGCTTTTGTTAAAGAAAATAAGTGGAAAGCCGGTGATACGCTTATACAAAAAGATTTGGCTGCCACCCTAAAACGCATACAACAAAAGGGCGCACCCGGGTTTTATGAAGGCGAAACTGCCAAACTGATCGTTGATGAAATGCTTAGGGGTAATGGCATTATTTCTTTAGATGACCTGAAGAATTATACTGCCAAATTACGGAGCCCCCTGGCGTTTGATTATCGCGGCCATCGTATCATCAGTTTTGCGCCACCAAGCAGCGGGGGAATTATTATTGCACAGATGTTAAAGATGATTGAAAAATTCCCGGTAAGTTCTTATGGTTTTCAAACAACTAAAAGTGTGCAGCTAATGATAGAAGCTGAACGCCGCGCTTATGCGGACCGCGCTGAACACATGGGTGACCCTGATTTTTACCACGTGCCCGTAAAAACCTTACTGAGTGAAACATATATCGCCCAGCGAATGAGTGATTACAACCCCGATAAAGCTGGCATTAGCAGTATGGTGAAAGCCGGGGCTATTAAAGAAAGTGAGGAAACTACCCACCTAAGTATAATGGATGCTGCCGGTAATATGGTGTCGGTTACTACTACTTTAAACGGCGGTTATGGAAGCAGGACCGTTGTTGGCGGAGCCGGTTTTTTACTGAAATGGATGATTTTAGTGTGAAACCCGGTGTAGCCAATATGTATGGCGCAGTTGGCGGAGAAGCGAATGCGATCAGTCCGGGTAAAAGGATGTTGAGTTCTATGACTCCTACCCTAGTGCTAAAAAATCATAAACCTTATGTGGTAATAGGCACACCCGGCGGTACTACCATTCCCACATCGGTTTACCAGGCCATTGTAAACATTATTGATTTTAATATGAATGCTGATGATGCCATTAATAAACCTAAGTTCCACCACCAATGGTTACCTGATGAAGTGGCGGTAGAAAAAGATTTTGATATTGAAGTGAAAAAGCAATTGCAGGCCATGGGTTACAAAATATCTGAGCGTGGTGCCATTGGCAGAACAGAAGCCATAAGGATATTAAGTAATGGAAAGAAGGAAACAGTGGCAGATAAGAGAGGTGATGATTCGGTTGCCGGATTTTAATTTTCTATAATATCCTCTGTGCTGCTTGATATGCTCATTACCTCTGTGTTAGAAAAATCGGAGTTTTAGTAACTATTTTCAATACAAAGGTAAAGAGTTCTTAGAGGTTCACAGAGATCAAATAAAATCCTATGGCATTCGAACAAGTTTTTTTAAAGGATTCAATCAAACGTTTTAAGTACTACAAAGAATTAGGCGATAAAACATTTGAGCAGCTGGAAGATGCCCATTTTTTTGACCGGCCCTCCACAGAAAGTAACAGCATTGCAATTATTGTGCAACACCTCTATGGCAATATGCTGAGCAGGTGGACAAATTTTTTAATCGAAGACGGCGAAAAAGAGTGGCGCAGGCGCGATGCTGAGTTTGAAGTGACCGACTGCACTAAACAGGATATTATTTCATTCTGGAATGAAGGTTGGAACTGCCTCTTGAAAACATTGGAAAGCCTTTCACCCGGCGATCTTGAGAAAATAATAACCATCAGAACAGAACCTTTGACTGTGTATGATGCCATACTCCGACAACTGGCACATTATCCTTACCATGTAGGGCAGATTGTTTACGTGGGGCGATTGGCGAAAAATGAAAAATGGATATCCCTCAGTATACCTAAGGGAAATAGTGCACTGTACCTAAATAGTGTGAAAGAAGCTCAAAACAAAAAATAATTTACGCTGCGAAATCGCTACACTCTTCACTGCAGTTCTGTGGTGAGTTGGTATTTTTTTACTAAAAAAAAGCCGCAGAGATGTGAGGGTTCGCAGAAATTAGGCATTTAATCACTACTGGCATGATCAATCGGCTCAGCCAATCCTTTCCAAACTTTTTAGGCCGTCCAGTCTTCATCTTTTCCATTCCATAAGGCATCCGTTGGCGGTAGGCCCAGTATTAAAAAAGCCTGTGCACATAAATACAGGCTGCCGGTATAAATATAGGTTTCGGCAATACTGGGTTGGTGGCCATAAATACCTATGTGTAGCCCGCCACTACCGTCAAATGTACCCGGTGCAATGAATTGTTTTTTTATCATGGTAAATAAAGCAACCTTAACCTGTTGTGGCGAAATATGATCAGGCAATGCCTTCATCAAAGCCATCTGTGATAATAACTGGAAGGCACCAAAACGGAAAACAAGTGATCGGCCCAATAGCGAGTAAGTAGCTTCCGGTGAGATCATCCTTTCCTGCACAGCAACATATCGTTTGCTCCGTCTTAGCTGGGTGCTGAAATCAAGCACGGGATTTTGTCCTTTATCCTTTTATACATCTAAAACAGTTAATAGCATCGGATGTATCACAAAACTGTTGTAATAATCCCAATGAAAATTGGGTCCATCACCATGAGCTGCATCACCCTTATACCATTCTTTATATTTTTGAATGGCATTATCAATTCGTGACTGGTCACATTCACCAATAAAATTCAATAACCCTGTTTCTACCATCGCTACAAATAGTAACCAGTTGTTCTGGGGTGGCTTTGTGGCGCGGGTGAGTTTTAATGCCGGTAACAGGTTTTTCTTTGTTACATCATCCAATCTTCTCCATAACTGGGTTGGTGCAAGCAGTAATGCATGTGTTAAAAAAGCGGCATCTACCAGTGATTGTCCTTCTATGTTAAAATCGAGATAATCAGGTGAAGCCGGGTCTGTTACATTGTGAATGCATTGCACAGCAAAGTCAATATATTTTTTTCGCAGTTTACCCTTCTCACTATCATCGGGACCGAGTTCGAGCCAGGGGGCTATTCCTGCAAGTAAGCGTGCAAATCCTTCATGATAAGTGGATGGACTGATTTGTGCATCCAATCAATTTTTTGAACAGGCATTTTCTCCTATAATTTATTTTGACTGAGTGCGGTCAAAAGTGGATCCGCCATATTTGTTAATGATTTGATGAGATAGGCCAGCTCCCTTTAACCGTCTTTACTTTTCGGCTTATTTTGCGAATAAACTTTTATCATAAATGCAGCCAATATGAGTACCAGATAAAAAAATGCTTGCGATATATCTGGAGATTTTTTAGATAAAAATATTTTTCTAAGTAGGATTTGTTTCGTCACAGATATACAGGTTATATCAGTAAGTATCTATGGCAAAAAATATCATTTTTTATAATTCGTCAGGGATACCCCGCCTACAATCAACCCAGCCGCAGCAATTTTTGGCAGGCTAAGGGTTTCGTTCAGGATGATCATAGAAGCAACTGTTGCAAAAAAAGGCTGTGTATAAATATAAGATCCTGTTACGCTGGCACCCAGCTTATTGATACCATAATTCATTAACTGATAGGCAAAAAAAGTGGCACCAACCACAATGTAAACCAGGCAAAACCAACTGATGGCATCAAATGCAGACCAGGATACTATCATAAGGTCATGCCAGCCTATAGGCAGGCTGATGAATGCACCGAATAAAAACACCCATTGCAAAATATGCATGGCTTTATATTTAGCCATCAATGGTTTGATGGAGACAATATAGGTTGAATAGCTGATGGCCCCGATAATAATAAAGAGGTCACCAAGCGATTGTTGTGTACCGGCAACAGAAGAAAGGTCGCGTGAAAATAACAGCAATGCCCCACCGGAAATTCCGAGGAAAAGGCCAACCAGTTTTAAGGCAGTTAAAGATTCTTTTAAAAACCAGGCTGCTAAAAAAGTAATCGTAATAGGTGTGGTTAAAATTAATAAAGAAGCATGGATAGGACTTGTTAATGACATGCCCCGCATAGAAAAAGTCTGGTTCATAGTGATGCCGGCCAAAGCACAAAAAGCCAATAGCATAAAATCTTTTTTGGCCATTCCCATTTTTACGGGCCGTGCTGCATATAAGGACCAAAAGAGTATGGTAGTAACAGCTATCCTGATAGCCGTTAATGCCAATGAAGAAAGTAAGCCCGGCGTAATATGTTTCACGGCGATTACCGCAGTACCAAAGAAAAAATTGCCCAGTAATACGGCCACCCTTGCTTTCTGTTTTTCATTCATGTATTAAAAACTTTTCCGGCTTCTGTAGGTTTGGTGAATGAGAAAAGGGAATCGCCTTGACGGGAATTCCCTTTTCATTTTTATCTTATTTATTTCAGGCGATTATACTAGGCCTCTGATTAATATTTAAACACTTTTCCGTTTACCATTACTTCCTGCGTTTTTTCATCAAAAATAACTTTGGTACCAGTGCGGCAGGCGGCATTAGCCATGATGGTAGCAATTGAATGGCTATAACCCGCTTCTACAGGCGCATTTGGTTGCTTGCGGCTACGGATACATTCCATCCAGTTACGAACGTGCGCGGTAGTTAATGCATCACCACCTGTATTGGCACCTGCTTCTACTTTTATAGCCATATCACTCAAACTCAGTTCAGGTAACAGGTTGGGTTGCATTTTCATATCTGCAGCCGACTTGGCTTTCAAACCACCTTTGGGAGAAACCTTGTTAGTAATCAAGTTCAATTCACCGCCATTAGAATAATACAATTCTGCAGGATTCTCATCGCCATTGTGCATACGGGACATGAACACTACTTGGAAGCCTGTGGTAGGATCATCAGTTGGGCCGTATTCAAATACTGCAGTAGTGGTATCCCAGTTTCTTCTTCCGTCTTTCCATACATATACACCACCATTGGCTGTAACACTTCGTGGGTGTTGCAGGCCTGAAAACCAGTTCACTGTATCAATCTGGTGGCTCATCCATTGGCCGGGCATTCCGGAAGAATAAGGCCAGAATAAACGGTATTCCAGGTATTTTCTAGGATCAAAATTTTCATACGGGCGGTTCAATAGAAACCTTTTCCAGTCAAGGTCCTCTTCTTTACACTGGGCAACCAGATCGGGCCTTCTCCAACGGCCGGGCTGATTAACGTTCCAGGTTAATTCAACCATGGTGATTGGTCCGAATTTTCCCTGCTGAATAAAATCTGCCGCTGCCTTGTAATTAGGCCCACTCCTTCTTTGCGAACCAATCTGTACAATGCTTTTAGATGCCTTCACTGCTTTTAATGCAGCACGGTTATCTTCCATGGTTTCTGCAAATGGCTTTTCGCAATACACATCACAACCGGCCTGCACGGCTTCTATCGCGTGCCTGGCATGTTGAAAATCTGCGGTACTAATAAATACTGCATCTACACTTTTAGAAGAATACAGTTCATCATTATTCCTGAAAGCAGTCACATTATGCCCCATCTTATCTTTCAGGAATGCGGCACCTTCTTCCCTTCTTTTCTTCCAGATATCAGAAACACCCACGATATCAAAATTCATTTCTTTATAAAACTTCATGAAAGGAGGGATATGAGAACTCCGGTGACGGTCGGAGAAACCTACCACGCCTACCCTTACTCTATCATTGGCGCCAATGATATTTGCATAACTCTTGGCACTGAACCCAATGGATGCTATATAGGTTCCGGCGGCGGCTTTTGCAGATTGTTTGATAAAATTGCGTCTTGTGTTTGGCATGTTACAATCGTTATGGGGGTTAAAAATTATTTTAATTCTCTTATTTTAATACTTCGGTAAGCCACATGTGTACCGTGTTCCTGTAGTAAGATATGCCCTTTTGCAGCCATACCAAAATCAGGTATCTTAGCATACTTGCTTTTAGCCACTAATGCATAAAAATATTGCGTTCCGCGTTGGTATTCCAGTACTTTCCAACCATTGAGCCAATGCTCTACACGGCCATCGGGGAATACAATGATCCTTCCGCGATTCCATTCTCCGATTGGTAATTTTTCACGCCCGTTTTTCTTTCCGGGAATAAGGTCATACAGGGAAGCCATTGTGCGGTTACCTATAGAACCCAGTTTAGCATCGGGATGTTTCTCATCATCCAATACCTGATATTCCAGACCAATAGCAGAACCTGTTGTTTTTTCCTTTTCGGTTACAAAATATTTCACACCTGAATTGGCCGTGTCTGATAGTTGAAATTCAAACTGAAGGTCAAAAGCACTAAATTCTTCTTTCGTTACTATATCGCCGCCATTCTGCGATTCTGCATTGTGCCCCTTGGTTACATTTAGTGTACCATCTTTGATATACCATGTGTTGCCAGGGAAAAAATCCTTGTTCGCTCCTCTCCAGCCATCAGTTGTTTTACCATCCCATAACAGCCTTACGCCCAGTCTTTTTTCATCAGGTGAAATATTATTGATCAGCGTATTTACTACATACACATTATCGTCAGGCGACGGTTGCAAGTTCTTGGTTTGTATGTGTATATTTTTCCAGCGGATTTCTTCACCAACATTCTGTGCATCTTTCACAGCATGCACCTGCAAGGCGATAAAGCCTTTGGGTGTCATATCATCAATTAAATGTGCACAGGCAACGCCATTTACCCAGGTACGGATGCTGTTACCAATGCATTCAATCCGGTAATGATTCCACGCATTATTTTTAAAAGCGGTTTTGGCAGCTGGGTTATTTTCCATGGAATATAACCAGCCACGCCTGGCTTCATCATAAATACCGCCGCTCCATCCCCGGTCGGAGGGATCAATTTCCATCTGATAACCATGTACCCTTTCCGGTGTTTTTTTATCTGTTACATTACATATATCATTGGCATCCTTTATTTCACTCCGGAACTGAACGCCGGAATTCATATTGGGATTTACCTTGAAATCCACTTCGAAAATAAAATCGCCATACTCTTTTTCAGTTGCTAGAAATGTGTTGGGCTCATTCAATACTGTTGTTCCAACAATTTCACCGTTCTGTACAACATATTTCGCTTTTCCATTCAATTGCCTAAACCCTTTCAGGTCTTTACCATTGAATAAATGCTCCCATTGCTCTGCCTTTTTCTGGGCCGATACCCAACATAGGTTTCCAAACAAAATAAGAACCAGTAAGAATCTTTTTTTCATTGTTATTGATTTAGAGATTGAAATATTCCTTTGCATTATAGTAACAAATATTTTTCAGTATACCGCCCATCCATTTTTCATCATTGGGAAGTATGCCCTTTTCCATTTCTTCCCCGATAAGGTTACACAGTATTCTCCTGAAATATTCGTGACGCGGAAAAGAAAGAAAGCTTCGGCTGTCAGTAATCATACCGATGAATGTGCTGATCAACCCTACATTGGATAACGCATTCAATTGTTTTTCCATCCCGTCTTTCTGGTCGAGGAACCACCAACCCGAGCCAAACTGCATCTTACCCTTTATACTGCCGTCATTGAAATTACCCAGCATGCTTGCAAACACTTCATTATCGGATGGATTGATATTGTAAATAACCGTTTTGGTTAACTCATCGGATTGGTCAAGCCTGTCAAAAAACGTCGACATCTGCAGCGCCTGCGGAAAATCACCTACAGAATCAAAGCCACTGTTAGGACCTAATTTTTTACTCAGTCGTGTATTGTTATCCCTTACAGGGCCGAGATGGAATTGCTGGACCCAATTTTTTTTATGATACATTTTGCATAATTCCAGCATCATAAAGCCCATAAAAGCTTGTGGATCGGAGTAAGCCCCTTTCTTACTTACCACAAAAGAAGCAAACTCTGTTTCCAACGAATGAGATAACTCCGTTTTCGCGGGCATTTGTATAAAACCATGATCAGATACCCTGCAGCCATTGGCATGAAAAAAATCAACCCTATTTTGCAAAGCTTCCAGCAGTGAAGAAATATCTTTTAAATTAATCCCGCTTACATTTTCCAATGCAAGGAGACATTGAAAAAAATCTTCTTTCTTATCTATGAATAAAATTTTATCTGGCCTGAAGGAAGGGGAAACACGGATAGGAAATTTTTCTGCTGTCAATTGTTTATGGTGTTCCAGGCTGTCCCATGGCTCATCGGTAGTGCCTACGTATTCTACTTTTAAAGAAGACAGGATGGATCTTGTAGTATACGCACTTGTTTGCAATAATTCATTACAGGTCTTATAAATAGAAGAGGCCGTTTTTTCATTTAAATATTTTGAGATACCAAAGACATTTTTCAACTCCATATGCGTCCAGTGAAACAGTGGGTTGCGAACTGTTAAGGGAACCATTTTGGCCCAGGTAATAAATTTTTCTTCATCGCTCGCATCACCGGTGATCAGGTTTTCTGAAACCCCCAAAGTGCGTAATGCACGCCATTTGTAATGATCACCTTTCAGCCATATCTCCGTTAGAGTGGCAAATTGTTTATTGTTTGCTATTTCATCAGGCGGTAAATGACAGTGATAATCTATAATAGGAAGTTCCTTTACGTAATCGTGGTACAACCGTTGTGCAATCTGCCCCTGTAATAAAAAATTATCTGTTAAAAAGTAACTGCTCATTATTAATTCAATTAAAAATTATACCCCGCTGAAAACCGTAAAGCCCCCGTCAACACCGAGTTGCATACCTGTTACAAATTTTGAGGCATCACTTAATAAATAAATAAGAGCGCCCACAAGTTCATCCGGCTTGCCAAATCTTTTGAATGGGGTATTTTGCACAACCAGGTTACCACGGTGCGTATAACTACCATCGGGATTTGTTAATAAAGTCCTGTTTTGTTCTGTGAGGAAGAATCCCGGCATAATGGCGTTCACGCGTATCGCATCGCCAAAGCGGTTAGCTACTTCTACAGCGAACCATTGGTTATAACAATCCACTGCAGCTTTGCCCATGCTGTAACCCAGGACTTTGGTCACTACCTGTTTTGAACTTACAGAGGAAATATTAACAATGCTACCACCACTTTTTTTAGCCATTACTGCACCAAATACCTGCG
>JAYSXR010000142.1:0-13989 GCA_043717145.1 Chitinophagaceae bacterium
CCGATTGGTAAATGAACCAATACAGGATGAAAATGTCCAATAAATTCTGTGGTTACAAAAAGCATCATAAATTTATCTCCGGTTAATCGTTATGCGCCATATCTTTTTCTAAGCAGGTTCATCATGTGAACATTAATACCCCATTGATCGGATAATGGTTGCCTTGTGTAAGGTAAGGTTGGCATATAATCCGGTGGCCCGAACTCAGTGAGCATAGTGAGTTTGTTAATGCCATTTTTAACTTTTATTTCCACTACTTTATCCCACCATTCAAGATGCCTTTTTACCGCGGTTTCCCATTCAGGTGCGCGGGGGTCATTCACCTGCGGCCCTTCTGAATGGCCAATGCGGGCATGGATATGATCTACCCTTGTTAAAGCCAATTGTACTGTTTCTTCCTGGTCTTGCAAAAGCGATTCGTGTACATTGCACCAGTGTGACACGTCAAAAGTCATGCGCAGCTCAGGGAATTTCTGAATGTATTGCTTGGCCACATGCGCTGCAAATAATATTCTTGAACGATGTGTTTCATGACAGATCAATACACCTGTTTCTTTCGCCAGCCTAATGGTATGTTGAATGATCTGTGCATTTACCTCCATCGGAAAATAATCCCGTCCGCCATGGCAATTGATGTATAAAGGCCGCTGCACAGTTTGCCTTGAAGCCGCATTGATCATTTGCTTAAATCCTGCTACATGTTTTACAGGGTCCTGGTCGCCCACGCCGCATAAAAATCCAATATCTAATTTGTACTTTTTTAGTGCAGCAAATAATTCATCCTGTCCTTTGGCATCGGCAGGCCACCACACTTCAATACCATCATAACCGGCTTCTTTTGCTTTGGCACAAAAGGCATCTAGGGATCCAGCAAAGCCCCAGTTTGTTCCCATTATTTTCAACGAAAAATCAGCAGGCATTTGAATGGCCGGTTTTTTTGCCATCAATTCTTCAAAAGGTGTGAGGGCTAGTACGCCGAGTGCTGTGGTCATGGATAAAAATTTTCTGCGGTCTAAACTCATTTTATTTTTAGTTATCCGGTTTTAAAAACAGAACCTTGCTTCAATCATTGTTGCCTTGGTCAGGCGACCAAATAACTTACGCTACAATCTCATTGATCACCCGACCATGCACATCCGTTAACCTGAATGGCCTCCCCTCAAAGGGATAGATCAGTTTCTCATGATCAAACCCCAACTGGTTCAGGATAGTTGCCTGTATATCAAAAGCCGTTACTTTTCCACTAATGGCACTGTATCCAATCTCATCTGTTTCACCAAAACTGGTGCCCCGTTTAATACCCCCTCCCGCCATCCAGATGGTAAAAGCTTCTGTATGGTGGTCGCGCCCTTTGAACGGGTTCTTTTTTCCGTCCCTGTTTTCCTGCATGGGTGTACGGCCAAATTCACCACCCCATACTACAAGCGTTTCATCAAGTAAACCCCTTTGTTTTAGGTCCAATAATAATGCAGTAACCGGCTTATCCATGCTGCGGCATTTATTTACAAAGCCAAAATCAATGGCAAGGTTTTCATCTGTACCATGGCTATCCCAGCCCCAATCAAACAATTGCACAAAGCGTACCCCCTTCTCTACTAATTTTCTTGCGAGTAATACATTATTGGCAAAGCAGGCTTTACCCGGTTTAGTGCCATACATTTCATGGATATATTCCGGTTCATCATTAATATTCATCACATCGGGTACAGATATCTGCATACGGTAAGCCATTTCATACTGCGCAATACGCGATACGATTTCCGGGTCCTTAAATTCTTCATAAGTAAGTCTATTGGCTTCATTGATCGCATCAATAGACGCTTTGCGCAGGTCGCGGTCCATACCTGCCGGATCTTTAATAAACAAAACCGGGTCGCCCTCACTGCGGCATTGTACACCCTGGTAAACGGATGGCAGAAAACCACTGCCCCAAATACTTTTACCGGCATCAGGAAATTTACCACCTGATGTCAATACCACAAACCCGGGCAAATTATCATTCTCGCTGCCTAATCCGTAAGTAACCCATGAACCCATGCTGGGCCTGCCCAACCGTGGTGATCCGGTATGCATTAATAATTGTGCGGGACCATGATTGAACTGATCTGTCTGCACCGCTTTTAAAAAACTTACTTCATCCGAAACAGTTGCAAAATGCGGCAGGTGATCCGATACCCATGCACCACTCTCGCCTCTTTGTTTGAAATTTGCCTGTGGACCCATCATTTTTGGAACACCGCGGATGAATGCAAATTTTTTGCCTTCTAACAATGATTGCGGACAATCCTGCCCATCTAATTTCATCAGGTCAGGTTTATAATCGAATAACTCTAGCTGCGATGGGGCACCTGCCATGTGCAGATAAATAACCGACTTCGCTTTACCCGCAAAATGGGGGGCATGCGGCATTAATGGATTGGTACTGTTAAATAGCGCCGACCCATCTTTTGTACCCAACCAATTACAACTACCTAAAAAAGAACCCAATGCCATAGCACCCATACCGGTAACACATTCCTGAAAGAAATGCCGCCGGGTGGTTTGCTGAAGCGCCCGCTCATTGGCTTCTTTTATAATACGGTCGTTATGCTTACTCATGGTGATTAATTTTTGGTGATGAATTCATCAGTATTCATCATCGCTGCTGTAACTACAATCAAAGCAGCGGTTTCAGGGTGCTGGTTTTCTTTTTTATTGCCAGTTATTTCACACATTTTTCCGCTGTCATTACGAAACTGTTTTAATGCAGTGGCATATAATTTCTCAAACACATTTCTTTTTTCATTACTAATGGAATGATACATGGCTAACTCATATCCTTTACTGATCTGCTTGGCTGGATCTTTTCCTGCAAGCGACTGGATATGCCATGCAAAATGTTGCGCCGCCTCAATATAAACCGAATCATTCAATGTGGTTAGTGCCTGTAAAGGCGTATTGGTTCTTATCCTGCGTGCCGTGCATACTTCCCTGCTGGTACCATCAAATGTGATCATAGATGGATAGGGTGCCGAACGTTTCCAATAAGTGTACAATGCCCTTCGGTATTGATCGGTACTATCATTCTTTTTCCAATAGGCTCCATTCCATGGCGACATCCATATACCATCGGGCTGAAAAGGCATAACACCGGGGCCATACATTTTTTCGTTCAGTAACCCGCTTACCCACAATGCCTGGTCGCGTATCTGCTCAGCCGACAATCTTACGCGCGGGCCCCTCGCATAAAATTTATTATAGGGGTCCTTTGTTACGGCATCCTTATCCATTTTTGAATCCTGGCGATACGTTGCGCTCATCACTATTTCTTTCATCAGCTTTTTCAGATTCCATTGGTAATCTGTCATGAGTTTCCACGCCAAATGATCTAATAATTCACGGTGCGTTGGCGCAATACCTTGTGTGCCCATATCTTCCAGGGTTTCGGCTATGCCCTGGCCGAAGAACTGTTCCCATATCCGATTAACAATCGTGCGTGATGTGAGTGGATTTTTTTTATCCGTCAACCACATCGCCATACCTAAGCGGTTGCGGGGTGCATTGGCTGGAAGCCGGCCTAATGATGCGGGAACATCCGCTATTACTTCTTTACCTTTTACTAACCAGTTTCCCCTTTCAAAAACATTGGTTTGACGAAAAAGTTCTTTTGGATTATCCATCATCACAGGCGTAGTGGTAACCTGTGAAGGAGATAGTAATTCTTCAAAATGTTTGTACGCACTGTCATAACCCGGCAAGCCCTTACCAGGAAAAGGATTGGTAAAGAAGAACCAGTCGAATTGCATTCCGGTTTCTTCAGGCGTTTTCAATTGTGGGTTGGTGTAGGTAAAATATAAATGATGTATGCCGTTGGTTGATGGAATAGTCAACTTCGCTATTTTCCATCCACCTTTTGTTTCAGCTACTTTCAAACGGCTTATAACTGTCCCATCGGGTTTGTCAAGATGTATCAACCATTCCCCACCGGGCTTCCAGCTTATGTAACGATAGTAGAGTTGTGTGCGGCTGGTAAGATCAACATTTTTAATTCTTGATATGGCTTTGTTACGAAGGACCAGCCACTTGGTATCGGTAAGGGCGCTGTTAGTAAGTTCATCTGCGGCTATTGAATTAATGGCGGGCTCCCCCGTTTTTACAAACATGCTCAATTCTTTCTCGCGATTGGGTGTATTGGTATGAAGCCACTGTTTCACTTCAACATATTTTATACTATCCTGTTTATGAAATTCGCGGAGTACCGGATATTCGGCGTAAGTATCCTCATCCCTTGTATTATTAAAGAAGGCCATAAACTTATAATATTCTTCCTGACGAAAAGGATCATACGGATGACTATGGCATTGCACGCAGGCAAAAGTGGTACCCATCAATGCTTCCCAGGTAGTATTCACACGGTCTATTACTGCCGCGGTACGGAATTCTTCGTTATCGGTTCCGCCCTCGTCATTTGTCATCGTATTACGATGAAAAGCCGTAGCGATATATTGTGCATCTGTTGGATTGGGTAACAAATCACCAGCCAGTTGTTCAATTAAAAATTGATCGTAGGGTTTATTGTCATTAAAGGCTTTAATCACCCAATCGCGGTAACGCCAGATAGAACGTGCATCATCCCGTTCATATCCTTTGGTATCGGCGTAACGGGCCATATCCATCCACATGACTGCCCATCGCTCACCAAAATGTGTTGAAGACAATAAGGTGTCTACCAGGTGTTCGTATGCGTTTGCCTTAGTGTCATTCAGAAAATAATCACTGATATTTTTTGGAGCAGGCAAGCCAATAAGATCAAGGCTCACCCTCCTCAGCAGGGTTGCTTTATCAGCTTGAGCTGAAGGATGCAATCCCTCTTTTTTTATTTTTTGATAGATAAACCGGTCAACATCATTTTGTATCCAGGAAGGTTTTCCAAATAAGCCGAAAGGGCCGCTGCCCGCATCTGGTATAACGGTTGGTTGTAAGGGTGAATAGGCCCAATGATCGCCCCATACTGCCCCCTGTTTGATCCA
Organism: Chitinophagaceae bacterium; assembly: GCA_043717145.1. Lineage (GTDB taxonomy): Bacteria > Bacteroidota > Bacteroidia > Chitinophagales > Chitinophagaceae > Sediminibacterium. The sequence goes on from JAYSXR010000142.1 coordinate 5,010, forward strand.
TTTTTTTAATGTACCGATCTCATCATCTGTTAAAGGCGGATGTTTATAAGGCATCCTTTCCTCGGGATCTTTCAAGGTTAGCCGCCTGATCATTTCACTATGTGAGGGGTCGCCGGGGATGATGGCAGGTTTGCCCGATTTATTTATGGCCAATGCCTCGGTCCTGAATAAAACACTAAACCCACTTTGTCTTTTCACACCACCATGACAGGTGATACATTTTTTATTGAAGATGGGCTTGATCTCGGTATTATAATCAACCGTATGACCGGAGATAACAAATGAAAAAGTGAGCACTGCCAGTACCAATACTAGTACTATCCAGAAAGTTTTGGGTAAATGCAGCAATCGCATGCCGGAGTTGATTTATAGTTTTAAAGTTAAACTATTTCGGCCTTTGATGAAAACTACTTTACATAGCAAAAAACCACAGATTGCATCGGTTATCACAGTAAAATCTGTAAAACTTATGCCATCTGCGGAAAGAAGAATGATCAGCAGTTATTAATGTACTTTTTTACCACCTAAATAAGTTGCACTCACTTTTACATTCAAAATATCTGCCTCTGCCACTTTCATCAGGTCTTTATTTAATAAAATAAAATCAGCTTTTTTACCTGTTTCCAAACTACCTACTTCTGTTTCGAGAAAACCGGCTTTAGCGGCCCAGATGGTCATGCCACGGATGGTTTGCTCCCTACTCAAAGCATTCTCCATTTGAAAACCATTGGAAGGAAACCCTTTCGCATCTTTGCGGGCAACAGCCGCCAGAAAAGTTTTGAACGGCGAAATATCTTCAACCGGAAAATCGGTGCCCAATGGTAGCCATCCGTTTTGTTGCAGCAGTTGTTTATAAGCATAGCCGCCTTTCAATCTTTGATTTCCTAATCTTTCTGCTGCCCAGTACATATCGCTGGTGGCATGCGTAGGCTGAACAGAAGGAATAATACTGGCGGATCCAAACAAGTTAAAATCTGCCTGGTTAATAATCTGCGCATGTTCAATGCGCCAACGTCTATCGTTCTTGCCCTTCAGGTATTTATTATAAATGTTCAGTATTTCGCGGTTGGCACTATCCCCGATAGCATGTGTGCACATTTGAAAACCAGTGGCCACCAGTACGTTGGCCAATGAATCGTAATGACTTTTGTTACGCAGTAAAAATCCCTGCCAGCCTGCTTTATCATTATAAGGTTGTAATAAACAGGCGCCGCGACTACCCAAAGCACCATCTGCATATACTTTAAACCCCTTGACAAATATTTTATCAGTTTTGTATGGACCCGTTTTCAAGTATTTATCAAGGTTCTCATTATTATCACTCAGCATCACATACAAACGAATATCGAGTTTGCCTGATTTTTGTAAGGCATCTATCGCATCTACATCGTGGTAGCTTAAGCCACAATCAGTGATTGTTGTCAACCCCTGCGCAAAACAGTTTTTCTGTGCGGCTTGCAGCGATTGGATATAAATTTCTTTGGTCGGGTCGGGAATCTGATCATACACTTTATTATCTGCATTATCAATTAACACACCTGTTAATTTTCCCTCTTTGATTTCAATAGATCCGCCTACTATGGTTTGTCCTGCTTTAATGCCGGCCATATCCATTGCTTTTTGATTGGCGATAGAAGCATGCCCATCCACCCTGGTTATAATAACCGGTTTATCAGGAAACAGCTTGTTTAATTCTTCATTGGTGGGATATACCTTTCCGGGCCAGCGGTTCTGGTCCCAGCCACGGCCCTGTATCCATGGGAGGTCTGGATGCTGGTCTGCAAAGGTTTTCACCCTGGCCACCGTTTCTTCCCATGTATTGGTACCAAAAAGGTCTGCCTGAAACAATGAACGCCCATACCCAACAAAATGTGCATGGGCATCAATAAACCCAGGGTAAACGGCTTCACCTTTGGCATCGATATTTTCTACGGCAGAATATTTTTTTAGTATTTCATCATTCTTACCAACAGCCACAATTTTCCCGTCTTTTACTGCCATTGCCTCTAACACCGTAAATGCAGAATCAACTGTATAAATGACTGCGTGATGAATAATGGTATCTACTTTACTGGTGGAACAGGAAGCAAGGACAAATAGCATTATAAGGGTGACTAGATTTTTCATGATAACTGTTTAGGAAATAAAGATAGTGGGTTTATACAAAAAGATAAATGGGTTTAAGAAGTTAAAAAGGTGGTATTTATTTTATTCTTTATGAAATAAAAAATGGGCAATAAGCCATTTTACATGCTTATTACCCATTTAACTTCTTTAACCATTTTATCAAATCCCTACTTCAACAATTCGCAGGGTTTCAACCCCGTATGCTTCTTGAAGGCTGCAGAAAAATGAGAGATAGAAGAATAACCTAATAAAGCAGACACATCAGTTACGCTCAATCCCTTTTCATACAAAAGGTATTTAGCGTGTTCCATGCGTTGTTGCTGGTAAAAATCAAATATGGTGGTACCAAAAACCTCTTTGAACCCTTTTTTCAGGTAGCACTCATTCATGGCCACTTTACGGCTCAGTTCCTTAATGGTAATAGGGTCTCCAATATGTTGTAATAAAATATCCCTGGCCTGGTAAATTCTTTCCCGGCCGCTTTCATCGGCAAGGAATTTACAGGCAAACCCTTCTTCTTTTTCATCTACCAAACACGCAAGGCTGTACAATAACAGTTCATGCATTTTGGCATTTACAAATATATTCTCCAGGGAACCTGAATAACTATGGTTGAGAAGGGAATCCAGCGTATTTCTTTTGCGGTTGCAAAGCGGGAACACTTTGGTAAACGCATGCGGATGTTTGAATGCCAGCACTTCATCTTTGCGGTTGTTCAGTTTTACATTGTGTACAAACTGATTCAAAAAAGAGGCAGTAAAATGAAAAGTAAATACATCCACTGTCTGGTGCTTACCGCTGCAATGATTGGTGGGCAGTTGATTGCATTGTGCGCAACTTCTTTGTTCACAATAACGGTTACCGGCAATACAATACCTCAGTTCTAAATAATTTTCTGTTGGCTTTTTGGCGTTATAATGGTATACCATCATGCCAGTATCTTCTGCCACCCAGGGGTGTTGGGCATAATAACGCCGAATATTGTACTGGATTGAGCCGGGAATCTGTTGCCCTTTCTCATACAATAAATCCATACTGGGTTCAATGCCACCACGGTGCGCCACTTTTAATATGTCCATTACCTGTAACATCCGACAACAAATTTAATGTATAAACATCTAATTTTAAAGTTAAGGTTTGTTTTAGTGTCATAAACAAGTCATTTCACGTTTTAAAAACAGTCGTTATTATGGGGAAAAATTGGCCTTTTCTTATCCTGAAAACCTTTTTATTTTCATTAGCTTTGCCCACTTCTGAAAATTACTTAAAACACAGGACTGTTAAGCATTTATGACTCAAGAACAACAGAACAGTAACGATGCCCAGAACAAGAATTACGGGGCCGACAGCATACAGGTATTAGAAGGGTTGGAAGCGGTACGAAAAAGGCCGGCCATGTATATCGGTGATATCGGTATCAAAGGGCTTCACCACCTTGTATATGAAGTTGTAGATAACTCAATTGATGAGGCTCTCGCCGGCTACTGTAAGAACATTACAGTAACCATTCACGAGGACAATTCCATTAGTGTGCAGGATGATGGCCGGGGTATTCCTACAGCCATGCACACCAAAGAAAAACGAAGTGCACTGGAAGTGGTTATGACTGTATTACACGCTGGTGGAAAGTTTGATAAGAACACCTACAAAGTATCGGGTGGATTGCACGGCGTGGGTGTAAGTTGTGTGAACGCACTGAGTGCTAAATTGTTGGTAAATGTTCATCGGGAAGGAAAAATATTTGAGCAGGAATACCATATCGGCGTTCCGCAATACGCCGTACGTGAAGCAGGAACCAGTACCAAAACCGGCACCTACGTTCATTTCTGGCCCGATCTGACCATTTTTCAGGAATCGGTTTATAGAAGGGAAATCCTGGAGGGCCGCCTGCGCGAATTATCCTATCTGAACAGACGCATCAATATCATATTAACCGATTTACGCGAGAAAGATGATGCAGGCATTGTGTATTCCAAAAACTTTTATAGTGAAGGCGGCATAGTAGAGTTTGTGGAAATGCTCGACAGGAATGGTAACCGCAACCCACTTATTCCCACGCCATTATATGTGGATGGGCACGATGAAGCGTCCAATATCGCAGTAGAGGTAGCCCTTACCTATAATGATGATTATAAAGAACATATTTTTTCTTACGTAAACAATATTAACACCATTGAAGGCGGAACACACGTTACGGGTTTCAGGCAGGCGTTAACAAGGGTATTTAAAACCTATGGCGATAAGCAGGGTTTGTTTGAAAGGGCCAAAGTAATGATTGAAGGGGATGATTTCAGGGAAGGATTGAGTGCCATCATCTCTGTAAAAGTTCCTGAACCGCAATTTGAAGGACAGACAAAAACAAAGCTGGGTAACAGTGAAGTAAGTGGTATCGTTCAAACAACCGTTGCCCGTGCATTGGAAGCCTATCTCGAAGAAAACCCCAGGGAAGCAAAGAACGTTATCTCCAAGATTATTTTAGCCGCCCAGGCAAGGGTTGCAGCCAAGAAAGCCCGTGATATGGTACAACGCAAAACCGTTTTGAGCGGTGGCGGATTACCCGGCAAATTGTCTGATTGCAGTGAAAGAGACCCCGAAAAATGCGAATTGTATTTAGTGGAAGGAGACTCAGCAGGCGGTACGGCCAAACAGGGCCGCGACAGGAGTTACCAGGCCATACTGCCATTGCGCGGTAAAATATTGAACGTAGAGAAAGCCATGGAGCACAAAATCTACGAGAACGAAGAAATCAGGAACATGTACACCGCATTGGGTGTAACCGTTGGAACCCCCGATGATCCGAAAGCTTTGAATACGGCTAAACTGCGTTACCACAAGCTTATCATCATGACAGATGCCGATGTGGATGGATCGCATATTGCCACTTTGATATTGACTTTTATCTTCCGTTACATGAAAGAATTGGTAGAACAGGGATGTGTATACATTGCCCAGCCGCCTTTATACCTCGTAAAAAAAGGTAAGGAACAGGCTTATGCCTATTCAGAAGAGCAGAGGAAAGCCTGGATCGAGAAATTAGGCGGTGGCAAGGATGACAGCGTAACCACACAGCGATACAAAGGGTTGGGTGAGATGAATGCCGATCAATTATGGGAAACCACCATGGATCCAGCCCGCAGAACCCTGAAACAGGTAACCATAGAAAGTGCCGCAGAAGCCGACCGTATCTTCAGTATGCTGATGGGTGATGAAGTGGCCCCACGCCGTGAGTTCATAGAAACCCATGCCAAATATGCCAGGATTGATGTGTAACATCAGCGAATACCATACACGATAGTTCGTCCATAGACAATAGAAGAGCCGGCAAAAATGCCGGCTCTTTCATGCATCGATTTGAAAGTCCGTTGAACCAAGGTCTATGCACAAAGGAGCTTCCCAGACGTAGAAATTTCACTTTCCTGAAAAAAATTGGTAGATTGTGCCTTATAACCCATTGTTCATCTACTAACTTTTAAATTCTAACAACATGGACACTTCAAAAATGATCAAAGCATATTGCCTGAAAACAAAGGAAAAGAATGTTCCGATGCAAGATGCCGTGGTTACCAAAACTGCCAAAGGCGGCTATATGGCCGGCGGTCATGATGGTAAAGGAAATAAAATGGCTGCTATTATGAGCGAAGCCAAAGCTTTACAGGCGATCGCAGATGGTGTTGCGAAAAAAGGATTCTAGTTACATAAGAACAAGAGATTAGATCCGGCCTGGTATAAAGGCCGGATTTTTTTTTGCCTGGTATAGAAGAGGCCAATTGCATATTATTTTGCGCGGGAGACATCTCTGCGCGGGGAAATTCACATAATAATCCCTGTGCTTTAAACCCGATAAGACCCCAGTCAGATTTATTAACTTGGGACAAAAGGCGTTACCATAATCATCCCCAGCCCATCACGTTTCGAAGGCAGTAAAGGAGAAAAAAATCTTTATGCATTATTTGATAGTAGCGCAAATTATTCTTGCATAAATGAAACATTAAAAGAAGATTTAGCAATATTGACACCTACCCATACCTCCATGAGATTAGCAACAGCGAGCGATTCTGTATGTTTGGAAATTACAAGCCGCACAACACGGGATTTTTTTCATGAGGATATTCGGTTAAGTGATAAATTTTTTGTGGTACCCGAACTTAGCGAGGAAGTGATTATTGGCGTCAATACCATGCAGAAATGGCGCATGAAATTAGATTTTAAACATAATACGGTGATCGTTGATCCTGGAGTAGCCTGATGAATACTCATCAATCCGATCAGCAAGAACTGATTTATTACAAACCCACCACTTCCTTGTGCATCTGCTTCAAAAACCTATGCATGGCTTCCATTTCCTTTACATCGTCTACAATTAAAAGAAACATTCTGCCGGTTTGTTTCAGCCGCGCTTTATTGGTTCCGGTTTGCAGGTACGCCAATACTTTTTTAAATAATGGGGATTCGAAATAAGGCGAATCAGGGCGGTTGATAAAATAACAGCGCAGGGTATCGTCTTTCAATGTCATTTTTTCAAATCCAAGTTGTACAGCCAGCCAGCGGCACCTGACGGTCGTAAATAAATCCTCCACCTGCGGTGGAATAGAGCCGAACCTGTCGAGCATTTCTTTGTGAAAATCGAGTAACTCATCTTCTTTTTCACAATTGTCCAGACGTGTATAGAGTGACAGGCGCTCTGTTATACTTTCGACATAACTATCCGGGATCAATATCTCCAGATCGGTATCAATGGTACAGTCGCTTACAAAATCATCCTGCTTACTAATCTCTTCTTTGAACAGGTCTTTAAAAGATGTCCGTTTCAATTCACGTATAGCTTCTTCTAATATTTTCTGATACATTTCAAACCCTATCTCGGCCATAAAACCACTCTGCTCGCCGCCCAGTAAATTACCTGCACCGCGAATGTCAAGATCCCGCATGGCAATCTGGAAACCACTACCCAGGTCACTGAATTGTTCCAATGTCTGAAGCCGTTTCCGCGAATCGGTTGGCAGGGTACTGATGGGCGGACCTAATAAATAACAAAATGCTTTTTTATTACTGCGCCCTACCCTTCCCCGCAACTGGTGTAAATCGCTCAACCCAAAATGATGCGCATTATTAATGATAATCGTATTCACATTAGGTATATCAACGCCACTTTCTACAATATTGGTACAAACTAAAACATCATATTTCTTATCAATAAAATCCAATATCCTTTCTTCCAGTTCATGGCCGTCCAACTGGCCGTGGGCAAAACCTACACTCAGGTCGGGGCAAAGCCCCTGTATCATGGCACTCATTTCCGCCAACCCCTGTACACGGTTATGTATAAAGAAAACCTGCCCGCCCCTTTCGGTTTCATAATAAATTGCATCCCTGATAAAATCATCATTGAACAGCCGCACTTCTGTTTGAATGGGTTGACGGTTAGGCGGTGGCGTATTAATGATACTCAGATCTCTTGCACCCATTAAACTGAATTGCAAAGTGCGGGGTATGGGTGTTGCCGTTAGGGTTAAGCAATCCACATTTGTTTTGAGGGTCTTCAATTTCTCCTTATGTGCCACACCAAATTTCTGTTCCTCATCAATGATCATTACACCCAGGTCTTTGAATTTCGCTTCCTTACCCAATAAGCCATGTGTGCCGATAATGATATCTACTTTGCCTTCTTCCAGCCGTTTCAGAATTTCTTTTTTTTCTTTCGACGACCTGAAGCGGTTAATATAATCTACCGTTACGGGAAAATCTTTCAACCTGTCGCTAAATGTTTTAAAGTGTTGAAAGGCCAGGATTGTAGTAGGAACCAATACGGCAGCCTGTTTTCCATCTACTACCGATTTGAATGCGGCACGTATGGCAATCTCTGTTTTACCAAAACCCACATCGCCACATACCAGTCTGTCCATAGGCGATTCGCTTTCCATATCTTTTTTTACATCGGCAGTTGCTTTGCTCTGGTCCGGTGTGTCTTCATAAATAAAAGATGCTTCCAGTTCCGTTTGCATGTAGGTATCCGGGGTATGCGCAAATCCTTGCTGCGACTTGCGTTGCGCATAAAGTTTGATCAGGTCAAACGCAATTTCCTTTACTTTAATTTTGGTTTTTTCTTTCAGTCTTGCCCAAACATCCGAGCCCAGTTTATTGATCCTTGGAACCGTTCCTTCTTTACCTGTGTATTTGGAAATTTTATGCAGTGAATTGATATTCACGTATAGGATATCGCTGTCTTTATAAATGATCCGCACCGCTTCCTGTACCCTCCCATTGGCTTCAATTTTCTGAAGCCCGCTGTAAGTGCCTACACCGTGATCAATATGCGTAACATAATCACCGGGTTGCAGATCGCGGAGGGTTTTTAGTGTTAAGGCTTTGTTCTTGTTATAAGCCTGTTTGATCTTGTATTTATGGTAACGCTGGAATATCTGGTGATCAGTATAACAAACCACTTTCAGTTCCTCATCAATAAATCCTTCGTGGATACCCGTAACAAGGGGTACAAATTGTATCTCGGTCTGAAGGTCAACAAAAATGCTGTTAAGCCGTTCTAATTGTCTCGCCTGTTCGGCAAAAATATATATGTTGTAACCCGCAGCCTCATGTGCTTTCAGGTTACTGATCAATAAATCAAACCTGCGGTTGAATGAGGGTTGGATTTTGGTTTTGAATTCAATTTCAACCGTAGATAAATTAGGTTTGAACCCAAACTCAACAATATGGCGGCTTTGCAGCAGTTGTTCGATTGTTTCGGCTTTTACAAAATCATTCCAGCTAACTTCTTTAACCACTTTGGTATCATCTTCATCATCGCTGTTTTGCATCCGGTAGCCGCTGTCGAGGATGTTTATAAACCCTGCAA
>JAYSXR010000143.1:0-4575 GCA_043717145.1 Chitinophagaceae bacterium
CGCTGGACACAGCTGGCAGGCAGTTGCCTGCGATGGAATAGAAATAGGCGCCACGGGAATGATGGTAGCTGCCAAAACCATGGCACTTACCGTCATTGATCTTTTTACGGATGCTGATTTAATTAGCAGGGCCAAAGAAAAATTTAAAAAATCCAAGGGAGATTACCAGTATAAAACATTGCTTGGAGGCAGGAAACCGGCTTTGAATTGCAGAGATTGATGGTGAGTTGCGAGTAGGCAGCCGTGAGCTTCTTTCTCAATTTCTACATTCAGCATTCACGCCCTCTTCTCGACCACCCGCCTATATACATCCATATCAATTGCTTTTTCACTTTTAGCAATGACAATAGTGGCAATAGTATTACCGATCATATTGGTAAGTGCCCTTCCTTCACTCATAAATCTATCCACACCAATTAATAGGGCCAGACCTTCTAACGGAATTATTTTTAAAATAGTTAAAGTGGAAGTCAATACAATAAAACCACTGCCGGTTACTCCCGCTGCGCCTTTACTGGTAATTAATAAAATACCTATGATGGTTAGCTGTTGTGTAAGTGATAGGTCAATATTAAATACCTGCGCCAAAAATATAGTGGCCATACTCAGGTAAATAGTTGTTCCATCGAGGTTAAAGCTGTAGCCCGTGGGAATGATCAGTCCTACCACACTCCTCTCACAACCCGCTGCTTCTAATTTTTCCATGATATTGGGCAGTACAGCTTCACTACTGCTCGCCCCTAACACAATCAATAATTCTTCTTTAATATACACCAATAGTTTCCAAACACTGAAGCCATAATATCGGCCGATCAGGTTCAGCACCACAAAAATAAATACCAGCGAAGTGATATAATAAGAAAGCAACAGCTTACCCAATACTACTAGGCTTGCAAAACCAAATTTACCAATGGTATAGGCCATCCCGCCAAAAGCACCAATGGGACTAAACTTCATTACAATATGTATCACGTTAAAGAAAGCCTTGTTCAGGTTTTCGAACATGGAAATGAGTTTGGTTCCGCCGCTGCCCATTTTGGTAATGGCCACACTGAAGATCACACCAAAGAAAAGCACCTGCAGCAGATCGCCTTTGGCAAATGAATCCATGATATTATTAGGAACGATGTGCGAAAAGAAATCACCCCAATTCATTTCCTTTGCCGCAGAAGTGTATTTGTCTAAATTTTCTTTGGGAAGATGATTGGTGGCAATGCCGGCACCCGGTTTTAATACATTGGCCACTACCAGCCCGATAATGAGCGCAAATGTGGTAACAATTTCAAAATAGAGTAATCCTTTACCACCTACCCTGCCTACTTTTTTCAAGTCGCCTGCCCCGGATATACCCAACACAATAGTTAAGAATATCACCGGCGTGATAACCATTTTGATCATGTTGATGAATGTCTCACTGATTAGTTTTGCCGTTGGTGCAAAAGAAGGAAGCAGCCAGCCGGTAAACACCCCTAATACAATACCAATGATTACCTGGACATACAATATTTTTAGATATTTCATTGGCAGTTGATATGGTTTGGTATAGCAATCTACTAAAAGAAGTCCATAGACAATAGTCCATGAATCATGAGCTATTGCCTATGGACAATTATCCTGTGGTACCTGTATTAATCTAATTTTTCCGGCCGCATTTGCGGGAATAATAATACATCCTGTATTGATACCTGGTTCGTCATCAACATACACAAACGGTCTATGCCAATACCGATACCGGAGGTTGGGGGCATGCCATATTCCAGCGCACGTAAAAAATCATGGTCAATGAACATCGCTTCATCATCGCCACGCTCCATCAGTGCAGCCTGTTCTTCGAAACGTTCCCTTTGATCAATTGGGTCGTTTAACTCAGTGTAGGCATTGGCAATTTCCTTTCCATTTATCATTAACTCGAAACGTTCTACCAGTCCGGGTTTACTGCGGTGTTTTTTAGTGAGCGGACTCATCTCTATTGGGTAATCTATAATGAATGTAGGTTGTATGAATGTATGCTCGCTGGTAGCCCCAAATATTTCATCAATCAGTTTTCCTTTGCCGATATTCCCGGGTACATCAACATGTAATTGTTTGCATACATCACGTAGTCCCGCTTCATTCATTTCGCTTACATCAATACCCGTATTTACTTTAATCGCATCATGTATACTAATACGCTTGAACGGTGCTTTAAAATTGATGATCTTATCTCCTACAGGAACCTCGGTGGTGCCATGTAAGACCATCGCTATCTTTTCAAACAATTGCTCGGTGGTTTCCATCATCCAGAAATAATCTTTGTAGGCAGTGTACCATTCCAACACCGTGAACTCAGGGTTATGCGTACGGTCCATTCCTTCGTTCCGAAAATTGCGGCTAAATTCATATACCCAATCAAACCCCCCAACGATTAATCGTTTTAAATACAACTCATTGGCAATACGGAGGTAAAAGGGAACATCTAATGCATTGTGATGGGTAACAAAGGGCCGGGCAGCTGCACCGCCTGGAATGGCCTGCAAAACAGGTGTGTCTACTTCAACTGCACCTTGTGCATTCAGGAACTCACGTATGGTATTGATGAGTTGCGTTCTTTTTACAAATGTGTGTTTTACTTCAGGATTGATGATCAGGTCTACATACCGCTGGCGGTAGCGGAACTCGGGGTCGGTTACTGCATCAAATACATTGCCCTCCTCATCCCTTTTAATAACCGGTAATGGCTTTAAGGATTTGGTAAGTAGTGTTAAGGTTTGTGTATGAATAGATGTTTCACCGGTTTTGGTTATAAAACCAAAACCGGTTACACCGATAATATCGCCGAGGTCAAGGCCATGTTTCACCACGTTATCCCAGAATGATTTGTCTTCACCGGGACAGAGATCATCCCTTTTCACATACAATTGTATAATTCCTTTACTGTCCTGAATCTTGATAAAGAATACTTTTCCCTTATCATTAATACTCATGATACGGCCCGCCACACAAAGGGATACAAATTGTTCTTTGGTTTCTTCGGTGTAATGATCTTTGATATCTATTGAATGATGCGTTACAGGATACAAGGACGCGGGGTAGGGATCTATGCCCGCTTCCTGCAGTTTAACCAGTTTCTCACGGCGGATCAATTCCTGCTCAGACAAATGTGTTTGGCTCATAATTTTCTATTGCTTGAAGAGCCGCAAATTTAGTGATAAACGTTAAATGCTGAACGCTTAACGTAAAACGCTATCGTCTCACCAAGTGCAACATTGAAGGATATGGGTTAGGGGTTGTAAACATTCGGATTATGTAATTGCATAAACCTTGACACTATCGCCTCCGATAATGGCACCCACCCAAATTGTGCATACAAGCGATGGGCATCGCGCATACCCAGCATCCATCTTCTTAATCCCTGCATATCTGGATGGGAATGAATAATGGAAAGCAGCCACTTGGATAATCTTTTTCCCCGGTGTTCTTCCAGGATAAAAACATCGGCCAGATAAGCAAATATGGCCTTATCGGTAATCAAACGGGCAAGCCCAATTTGTTTTCCGTAGTGATAAACAATAAAACAAAAAGAATTTGCAATGGATCTTTCCACCACTTCAAATGGAATGTTTTTTGCCCTATATGATTGTTGGGTAAGGTATTTATGGATCATAGGGATATCCAACCTAGGCGGATTGGTGCTGACAGGAAGCCATTCTCCGATGTTTCATTGAAATTTACCATGAAATAGCTTTTTATAAACGATGGATTGGGATAATTCGATCATTTCGCCGGGTTGCATTCCTTCCAACGTCAAATCTTCTATCCGGTAGCGTATTAGCCGTAAAGTGGGGAACCCTGCCTGTGCCGTCATTTTTCTTACCTGCCTGTTTTTACCTTCCGTTAAAATCATTTTTAGCCATGTTACAGGAATTTCCTTTCTGAAACGGATAGGTGGATTTCTTGGGGGTACTTCGGGTTCCTTTTCAAATAAAGAAACGTTACAGGGTTTTGTAGGATACAATTTTCCCTCCACACTAATCGTAACCCCTTTTATTAATTGCGCTATTGAATCAGTTGAAATAGCGCCATCTACCTGCACCCAATATTCCCGTTCGTGCGCAAATTTCGGGTCGAGTACAAGATGGTTTAATTGCTTGTCATTTGTTAATAATAATAAACCCTCACTGTCATTATCCAGCCTTCCTACCGGATATACATCACGCGGCACATCAAAAAAATCTGCCAGCGTTTTCCTTCTGTCAACGGCAGAAAATTGTGAAAGGGTGAGGTAAGGTTTATAAATTATAGCGTAGTAATTCATACAAAAACAAAAGTCCCGCAGAAGCGAGACTTTGTATATGGATGGGTTAGTAAGTACCAGGAAATAAATTTCCTATCACAATATTAAAAAACCTTTTAGCTAATGCAAAAATATTTGTAAACAATTTTATTAACATTTTGACTTTGAATGTGAATAGCAGGGTTTGGAAAGCGGTTATTACAACACATGTTTTAACATGAAAACGTCGTATATTTTTTATCGTCATTTTTTTAGAATTCGCTGAAACATTGATGAATAAAGGTTTTCGAAAGATAGTGATT
>JAYSXR010000144.1:0-13941 GCA_043717145.1 Chitinophagaceae bacterium
TTTTTTAGGGAGATCGGGGAGATTATTTACACCTATGATAAGAACAGGAAACGGGCGTATCTGCCTGATTTAAGAAATTTTAAGATCCGGTATGATAAAAGATGAAAGGTCACTTAAATCTATTCTCACAGTTACCATCTCTGCTGTACAACTTCTTTTACTTAATAATCGCCGAGTTATAAAAACAGCACTAACAATTTTGTAATTAAATTCAACACGGAATAAAGAGAGGGCAGTCTGTTGCACAGGGGGTTTGGTTTATTCAGTAACTATTCCAAAGCCTGGATGTAATCCTGTAGAAACATCATAGATTGTTTGTAGCCAGTCTTGACCATAAGTAGCATAATAAACAGAGAAATTATCAACTCTTTCCTGCAAACTTTTACCGGGAAAAAGGTCTTGTTTAAGTTTGGCTATCTGTTTTTGTTGTGTTTCGAATTTGGCTCGCTCGGCACGGAGAATTTTCTTTTCCAGTTCGGCTAATTTTTTAAGGGCTTTCTTTTCAAGTGCAGTTACATGTTCAGATAAAGTTTTATCAACCGCATCGGTTATCGTTTGCAGATGAGCATAATAATCATGTGCCAGTTTTATTTCATTGGCCAAACTAAGCTGGTGTTCGCTTTCTCGTTTTACCAATGTATTTACCAGCGTTAATTCATCTTTAAAAAGATCAGCATTTGAAAAACCAAGTTTCTTTAGTTTGTTGGCCTGTTCTGATTTGAGTAGTAAAAAAGAATTTCGCAACAACAATACGGGATAAGGAATGTGCACTGCCTCAAATATATTTTTCAGTTCCAGCCAATACGCCAATTCCCCCCCACCCCCAATAAAAGCTATATTGGGTAATATTGTTTCCTGGAAAGCGCCACGCAAAATCACATTAGCACTGAAACGTTCGGGATATTTTGCCAGTTCTACTACTATTTCTTCCTTTGAAAAGAGCAATCCTAAACTTCGTACTTCGTACTTTGTTCCCTGCGCTTCAATCCTCTCCCGCTTATTATCTATCAAATAAAATAAATTAACGTCTCTGCCACCCGCCTGCACTTTGTAATGATTTCCTAATTTTTCAATGGTAGCTGCTACAATTGTATGGGAGAAGTTTTCTGTCAGCTCTTTTTCAATAACACTTTGAAATGCTTTTTTCAATTGCGCATTATCCGGTATCAGCACAACCAATCCGTAACCGGCAAATAAACTATTCACTAATTCAAGCGTTGCCTGTTGTATGGATTTACCTTCGGTATAACACTGCGTAAACAGTTCCGTCAACTCATTTCCAAAAGGTAATACCCCTATTTGCCCTTGAATGGCACGCATTATTTTAAGCAGGCCCTTATCTACTTTCATCCTGCCTACGGCACCAGTCTGTTTTGTTTCCCACGTAAGTTTTTGTCCGTCCACGTTTATATAACCCAGTTCATCCAGGTCGGCATCTTCGCTGCCCATATAATATACCGGTACAAATTTGTATTCCGTCAATTGTTTATTCAATTCATCGGCCAATTTAACGGTATGAAGTATTTTGTAAATAAAATAGAGAGGGCCTGTGAAAATATTTGGCTGGTGTGCTGTGGTTACTGTAAATGTATCTTCATCAGCCAGCAGTTCAATATTCCTGGTTACTTTTTCGTGTGTTGGGATATTGCCATATTGCTGTTGCAACACATCTACCAATAAACTTCTGGGTGTATCAAATACCTTCCTGGCGGTGATAGAATTTTTAATACCCGTAAGGTCAGGTGTATGTTGGTAAAAAGGTTTCAGCAAAGCCGACTGCTGCAGGTAATCTGTAACGATCTTTGAAAAATAGCCTGTGTTTTCGTATGGTAAGTAATTAGCTGGTTGATTCATAATAATGGGTAAAAGTACAACTTAGCACAAACCGTTGCTTCTATTCATCATTTTTTGCTATTTAGCCTGATTTTCAGGAAATTAATTAAACCGGTCGGGGTTAAATGGAGTAATGTCCATACTGTATTTTTGTTCGTTTACAATTTCACTTACTAATTTTCCGGTACCCGCACCGAGGCTTAACCCCAGCATGGAATGACCGGTAGCCATTACCACATTTTTCCATTGTTTGGTGCGTCCAATATAAGGCAGGCCATCTGCCGAACAGGGCCTGTATCCATACCAAACCTTATCCACCGAAGGCATGGGTACTTTGAACTCAGGAAAGTACTTTTCCACTGCCTGTAGAACCCCTTTTACCCGGCTCATTTTAGGTGGTGATTGGGTAGAAGTTATTTCCATTGTGCCCCCGAAGCGAATTTTGTTACCATCCATTGGAGTTAGTGCAACCCTGCCTTCTACTAATACGACCGGATGGTTTATTTTATAGGGTGAATCTTCCAGGGTAACCGAATAACCTCTTCCCGCCACTAACGGAATTTTCACTTTTAATTTTGCTGCCAGTTCCCTGCTCCAAGAGCCGGAAGCAATAATTACAGTATCGGCATTGTAAACCCCTTTCTGTGTGATTACTTTTATGATATTTCTGTCCTTGTTTTCAAAACCGGTCACTTCTTCGTTACCCTTAAGTTGTACACCTTTTTCTTGCAAATCGGCTATGAGTTGCTGCATCAGTTTATTGGGATACAAATGTGCATCACATTTAAAATGTACTGCCCCAATGGCATTAATCTTTGTTTGTGGTTCTAACTGTTGCAGGGCATTGGAATCAAGTAATTGCGTATCTGTTAAACCCAGTTCATGTGCTTTTTCCATTACATGGTGTGCATGATCTGCGCCCTGCTGTGTTTGGAATATTTCGAGCAGGCCTTTGGTTTCATAAGCAAACCCAAACTGCGGTAATTGTGTCCACTCTTCATATTTTTTCTTGCTAAGGATAGCGATGTCGCGTAAAGGTATTGCCGCTTTATTTACATGTTCAGGTGTAGCTACTTTCATAAATTTTAGCCCCCAGTCTATCAAGCTCCAGCTCAACCTGGGCTGCACATAAAAAGGGCTTTTGGAATTCAACATCCATTTCAATCCCTGCTTCACAATACCGGGAGTGGCAAGGGGTACAAAATGACTGGGACAAACATAACCGGCATTGCCATACGAGCAATTATCCTTCATATCTGTTTTATCAATCACAGTTACTTCGTGGTCGCTTTGTTGTAAATACCAGGCACTGCTTAATCCGATAATTCCGCCGCCTATAATGACTACTTTCATTTGCTTTCATTTGCTTTCATTAGTATAAACCCTTATCTCATAAGGTAAGATACGAAGACGTACGTTTTTTTGACACACATAAAACAATAGGAAAGAAAAAAGGCATACAATTTTTGCAAGCTACATATCCTCCAGCTTACTTATATAACTATGTATTTTATTCTACTTCTTCCCAGTTAGTTCCCTGATTAATTTTGTTTCATTCGGGTCAAATGGCCTTCCATCTTTCCGGAAAATATCATGAAACCATATGGCAGGTTCGGAGGAACCTTCTTTGCTGTTCCATGGGAAGATGGTATTACTTTTTCCGCTGACAAATCCCCAGTTGATCGCTGCCACATTCTTACGTTTTAATATGGCTAAATGCGTGAGGAATAAACTGTTGTTTTTTCTTGCCATGTATTCGGTACAGATAACCGGCCTTCCTCTTTTTTGTAATGTATCAATGGCTTTTATCATGGATCCCGTATCATCATAATTATGAAAGGAAATCACATCAGAGTTATTCAGCTGGTAAGCATTGAGCTGTGGATATTTTTGAAACCATACACCCACCGTCAATGGTTGAGAGGGCCTTACCGACCATGCCCATTGAAATATTTTTTTCACCAGAGGCAAAGAACTTACACCATAATCGCTGTTGCCCGGTTCATTATATAGATCCCATAAAAGGATGCGATTATCATTTTTATACGAAGTCAGAATATCTTTTACATAGGCTTCCAGTATCTTCCATTTAGTACTGTCATTATGAACCGTTTTTCCCGGACTGCGCATCCATCCAGAATTGTGTACGCCTGGTTTGGGTTCGGGTTGCTTGCCATATGCAGGTTCTTCATTCCAGCAATCATCAAAAAAAACAAACATGGGTTTAATATGGTGCCTGGATGCAATGGCAAGGAATGTATTAATCCGTTGCTTAAACCCTTTTGCATCGTTCTCCCAGACAAGGTTGTGTAAGAAAACACGCATCGTATTAAAACCAATACTTTGTGCCCAACCCAGTTCACGGTTAATGGAGGCGGTATCAAAATTATCCGCCTGCCACATTTCTAATTGATTGATAGCAGTACTTGGTAAAAAATTAGCCCCTGCCAACCATCCCTGTTTGGTATACCAGATGTTCGACTGTTTAGCTGTCCATATCTTCGCCTCCTGCGCAATAACTGCCTTTGAAAACAAAAGAAGAATAAATAGAAGCTTTCGCATATAGATTAATTTTATTTATGAATATAAGCGTTTATTTAATCCTGCTGTGCAACTCTGTTTGCGCAGTGCCCCCATGTGTTGAAAAACACTTCTTATTGCCTGTTTTTCAACACTTAGACCGGAAGAATATGACGTTCCATAGAGTTATATTACCTGGAACCCATATGCATGAGGGTCATCATGGGGATCAATAGAAATGGTATTGTATCCGTATATCTTAGCCCAACCTTCTACACTGGGTATGATAGCGGGTTTATCGCCTACCTTTGTAATTTTTTCAACTTTACCTGTAAACTTTGAACCGATGATACTTTCATGAATAAAAAGATCACCTTCCTTCAATTTCCCTTTTGCATGCCATTGGGCCATACGGGCAGAAGTACCGGTGCCACAGGGCGATCGGTCAATGGCTTTTTCGCCATAAAAAACCGCATTACGGGCGGTAGACATTTTATCCAATACGGCACCCGCCCACAAAATATGCGAACAACCATGAATGGTAGGGTTATCAGGGTGAACAAAAGTGTATTGGTTATTAATCCGTTTCCGCAGTTCCCTTGCCCATGCGATTAGTTGATCTGCTGTATAATTTTCGAGGCCTTTAAAGTTTTTCTGAACATCTACTATCGCATAAAAATTACCCCCATACGCAACATCAATCACCAACTCACCAAGACCAGGGCAATCAGCTGTTAATCCTTCTGCGGCTAGGTAAGCCGGCACATTGGTTAGTTTCACACTGGTTACTTTATGGCCATCCTGTTTGTATTCGATATTAACCAACCCTGCCGGTGCTTCCATGCGTACAATGCCGGAAATTCTGGGCTTGATCAATCCTTCTTCAATTGCAATGGTAATGGTGCCAATTGTTCCATGGCCGCACATAGGCAGGCAGCCACTGGTTTCTATAAACAGCACGGCTACATCATTTGCCGGATCATGTGGTGGATAGAGGATACTTCCGCTCATTATATCGTGACCGCGTGGCTCAAACATCAGCCCTTTTCGTATCCAATCGAATTCTTTTAAAAAATGCTGCCTTTTTTCACTCATCGTATCCCCTTCCAGGTCAGGGCCACCCATCGCCACTAACCGCACAGGGTTGCCGCAGGTGTGAGCGTCAATACAGAAAAAAGAAGCCCCTTTTAAATTACTTCGGGCGGGTCGTGTATAGGTAATAGGGGCTGTTTTCATTCAGATAGGTACTTTATTTATTGACTTGCCTTTCTTTTTCATTTGTTCTGCCTATTTTCATTTACCCAAATGCTGTATGGAAACTTACGGAAAAATATTATTGATTGCTATGCCCGCATTTCTCAGCCTCGTATTATTTGAGAAATGGTGGGGTTGGCGTAAGGGCAAAGATACTGTTGGGAATATTGATATGATCTCCAGTCTTAGTTCTGGCATTACCAATACTACGAAAGATGTTTTGGGTTTGAGCATTGCCATTATCGGTTATGGATGGATGGTGAAACATTTTGCCCTCATACATATACACTCTACTATCTGGTTGTACATTATTGCGTTTATTGCACTGGACCTTGCCGGTTATCTGGCCCATCGCATAGATCACGAATATAATTTTTTCTGGAATAGCCATATCATTCATCACAGCAGTGAAGAGTTTAATCTCGCGTGCGCTTTGAGACAAAATATTTCTATCATTTTCAGGGTATTTACTATTTTTTTATTACCAGCTTCATTGCTGGGTGTGCCCGCAAATGTGGTAGCTATAGTAGCTCCGCTGCACTTATTCGCACAGTTTTGGTACCATACCCAACATATTGACCGTATGGGTATTTTTGAAAAATTCATTGTAACCCCTTCGCATCATCGAGTACACCATGCCATTAATAAACAATATTTAGATAAGAATTATGGACAGATATTTATTTTCTGGGATAAATGGTTTGGCACTTTCCAGGAAGAGCTACCCGAAATAAAACCCGTTTATGGAATTACACGACCCGTGCAGACATGGAACCCTATCAAAATAAATTTTATGCATATGTATTTGCTCATGAAAGATGCATGGAATACAAAAAATCTAAAAGATAAATTCCGTATCTGGTTTATGCCTACCGGATGGCGGCCCGCAGATGTTGCTGAAAAATACCCGGTATATAAAATTGAAGACGTATATCATTTTGAAAAGTATGCTACTAAAAGTAGTCCTGCATTTATTACCTGGGGATGGGTACAGATGGTAATACTGCTCCTTACGCTGAGTTATTTCTTTGCCCATATAGCCCAGATGGGAACTCCGGGCATGTTTATTTATGGAGGTTTTATCTTTTTATTCGTTTATGCATTTACAGAATTACTGGACCGTAACCCCAATAGCTGGATATGGGAACTCGCAAAAGCCATTTTTGGCTTAGGTATCCTTTATTATGGTGATTGGTTCGGGATAAGCAAATACGTTCATTTTGCCAACTATATCCTGATGGCTTATTTATTCACCTCTTTTTTGGCAACACTCTATTTTGTACTAAGAGATAAAGGCGAAGAAGTAGTTGAAAGAATTATTGCATAATTATCATAGGTTTTAAAAAAATACCATCCACTTTCTACCCCTTTAACTCTTTTAACCTCTTTAACTATTTTAATACCACTAACCCCTTATTCCGCTTTCCACTCATTATTCACCAACCGCCTTATAAGTAAAGGATTACCATCCTTCAATGCTTCCGGCAAAAGCGAATCAGGACAATTCTGGTAACAAACAGGCCGTACCCATCTCTTTACAGCATTGATACCAACTGCAGTAAAACGACTGTCGGTTGATGCAGGAAAAGGCCCCCCATGCACCATACTCGGACATACTTCTACACCGGTTGGCACTCCATTAAAAACAATCCTTCCGGCAATGGATGGTGCAATATCAAGCAGTGCTGCGTTTTCAGAAAAATCTTTATCAGTACCCATTAGAGTAGTGGTTAATTGACCGGTCAATGAAATCCAGACGGCTTTAAGTTCATCCATGTCTTTACATTTTACCAGCAAAGAATACGGGCCGAATACTTCTTCATGTAACAAAGGGTCTTCCAGAAAAATATTTCCAGCAACAGTAGCAACAGAAGGCAATGCTTCAAGCGTACCGGCTGATGTTGCGGATTGAACCAGCAATTTTACCCCCTTTTCATGCAATGCCGCCTGCCTTTTTTCAAAATATGCTTTATGAATACCAGGGTGTAACATTTTAGCTGGAGGCACTGCCATTATTTCTTTACTGAGGTGCTGTAAAAATTCTTCCAGTCCCTTCCCTTCAACAGCTATCAACAAGCCTGGATTAGTACAAAACTGGCCCATACCCAATGTGATGGAACCTGCATATTGTTTGGCTAAATTTTCTGCATTAGTATGTAATGTATCGGGTAATAAAATAACCGGATTGATACTTCCCATTTCTGAAAAAATCGGAATGGGGTTTTTTCTGGCCGCAGCATAATCATACAAAGCCTTACCACCTGTGTATGAACCGGTAAAACCTACGGCACTCGTGGCAGGATGCTGAACCAACGCCTTACCCGATTCGAAAGAGGTGTCTGTAACATGCTGAAAAGTAAAGGTGGGCATCCCACAGGTTTGAATGGCTTTTTGAATGGCCCCATCCACCATGATGGATGTTTGTAAATGTGCCGGGTGTGCTTTTACCACTACTGGACAGCCGGCAGCCAATGCACTTGCCGTATCGCCACCTGCAGTAGAATAGGCGAATGGAAAATTACTTGCACCAAAAACCACTACCGGCCCCAATGCAATTAACATTTTCCTGATATCCAGTTTGGGTGGTGTTTTATCGGGTATGGCCGTATCAATGGTAGCTTCCACCCAACTACCGTCACGTAACATTTGTGCGAACATCTGCAGCTGCATGGTTGTTCTGCCCCGTTCGCCTGTTAACCTGGCTGCAGGTAAATTGGTTTCTGCTGAAGCCTGGTTAATTAATGCGTCGCCTAATGACTCAATATTATCTGCAATGGTTTCCAGAAACAAGGCTTTGTTTCGGGGGCTGATTTTTTGATATACTTTACATGCTTCAGCCGCGCGCTGCATGACAAGGTCAATGTCCGGTAAACTTTGGATATCCTTATTCATAATTTATACACTCAATTGTAAATATTCAGGTAACACCGGCCTGCTGGCTATCCCATTATTAATGATATTCAAAACCCTTTCCCGTTCTTCACCTATCAAAGTTAAGCGTGGTGCCCTTACATATTCTGATCCTATTCCACCCTGTGTTTCGGCCAGTTTAATATATTGCACCAGTTTGGCATGAATATCCAATTCAAGCAAAGGCATAAACCAACGGTAAATGGCAATGGCATCAGCAATATGGCCCGCTTTCACTAAACGATAGATAGCAACAGTTTCTCTCGGAAACGCACAAACCAGCCCCGCTACCCAACCATCTGCACCCAATACCAGTTCTTCCATTGCCAACGGGTCCACACCACATAAAATTTTAAACCGGTTGCCAAAACGATTAATCAACCTTGTTACATTAGTCACATCCCTGGTAGATTCTTTAATGGCCTGGATATTGGCATATGCCATAAGGTCCTCTAACATATCGGGGGTAACATCTATTTTATAATCAACCGGATTATTGTAGATCATGATGGGCAGGTCAGTTGATTTTGCTACAGTTGCAAAATAAGTAACCGTTTCGCGGTGATCGCTTTTATAACGCATCGGCGGTAGCATCATAATACCTTGCGCACCCCATGCTTTGGCATATCCGGCCTGCTTCAGTGCCTCGGGCGTGCTGCCTTCGGCGATATTTAATATCACCGGTACTTTACCAGCTATTTTTTCGATAGCAAATTTTACAAGCGTTTCTTTTTCAGCAGTAGTTAATACGCTGGCTTCACCCAATGTGCCACCGAGTATGATACCGCTTACACCTGCCTCCAGTTGTACCTGAAGGTTTTTTTCAAACAAGGGTAGATCCAGTTGATCATCCGCCGTAAACTTTGTGGTTACTGCCGGGAATACGCCTTTCCATTCTACTTGCATATGTATTGTTTAGGTAGGTTAAGATAACTAAATCAAAGAGTCTTTTATTACATTAAAAAGTCAAAATTAAAAATTCAAAAACAAGTTTCGATTTTTTAATTTTGACTTTTTCCCTCCTTATCATCATCAACTATATGTTTAAGCAACTACTTCTCCTTCAATGTCATAATCATACGCCTTGGTAATCTTAACGTTCACAAACTCACCAATGGGTAATTTTTTGGTTGAATGGATAACTACTTCATTGTCAACTTCCACACTGTCAAATTCTGTCCTGCCCAGATAACGACCGGCTTCTTTTTTGTCTATGATCACTTTATATATTTTGCCAATCTTCTCACGGTTTTTTTCATAGCTGATCTGCTGCTGTACTTCCATGATTTCCTGGGCCCGTTCAGCTTTTACTTCAGCAGGCACATTATCTATCAAATCGTAAGCTGAAGTATTTTCTTCGTGGCTGTAACTAAAAATACCTACCCTGTCAAATTTATGTTCCTGTAAAAATTCTTTTAGTTCTTCCACATCCTTTTCTGTTTCACCGGGGAAGCCGGCTATCAGTGTCGTTCTCAAACAAATGCCCGGCACTTTTTCGCGGATGGTATGAATCAGTTCGGTCATTTCCTCCCTTGTAATATTTCTCCGCATGGCTTTCAGCATATTGTTGCTAGCATGCTGCAAGGGCATATCGAGGTAGTCACAGATGTTATCCCTCTGCCGTATTACATCCAATATCTCCAATGGAAACTTACTGGGGTAAGCATAATGCAGGCGTATCCATTCCAATCCTTTTACATCGGCCAAAGCATGCAATAATCTGGGGAGTTCCCTTTGCTTATAAATATCAAGACCGTAATAAGTCAGTTCCTGGGCAATCAACATTACTTCCTTTACCCCTTTTCGTACCAGGCCTTCCGCTTCTGCAACCAGTTGTTCTACAGGCTTACTTATATGCTGCCCACGCATTAGCGGAATGGCACAAAAAGAACAGGTACGGTTGCATCCTTCACTGATTTTTAGATAAGCGTAATGTTTAGGTGTGCTTAATAAACGCTCACCCAATAACTCAACTTTATAATCGGCATCAAACTGTTTCAGTATTAGGGGCAGTTCCAGTGTTCCGAACCAGGCATCTACTTCGGGCATTTCCAGTTCAAGGTCGGCACGGTAGCGTTCGCTTAAACAGCCTGTTACATATACTTTATCAAGCTTACCCCTTCGTTTCAATTCCAGTTGATCCAGTATGGTATTGATGCTTTCTTCTTTGGCTTTATCAATAAACCCGCAGGTATTTACTACCGAAATATTATGATCCAGTTTGGAATTTTCATGCACCACGTTAATATCATTGGCTAATAACTGGCCGCTCAGCACCTCACTGTCCACCAGGTTCTTGCTGCAACCGAGCGTTATAATATTTACCTTGTCTTTCTTTAATGTTCTTGATTTCATACGAGCGGCAAAAGTACAAATAAGCCTGCATTATTTGTTTTCTAAACTGCCCTCCAGACAAGCCTCCCTACTGACGACGAATAGGTCCAGCATTTGCCCATGATCGAGCGTCTGGCCTTTGTTTTGAAAGCCCGATTTTAGCAGCACATTCCGGGAAGCCCTGTTTTCAGTATCTGTTATGGCGAAAACCTCTTTTTTAAGGTTGTGGCTGAAGAAATAAATAATGCCTGACCTTACCAGTTCAGTGGCAAAACCTTTGCCCCATGCTGCTGGTAATAGGGCATATCCTAAGTGGAAATCTGATTCACCGGAAAGATATAAAAAAGAGAAGGTGCCTAGGAAATTACCCGTCACCTTTTCTACGACTGCAAACCGGCCCAGACTGGATGTATCAAGATAAAAATTGAGGTTTTCCGCTAAAAAAGCATCCGACTCCTTCCTATTCTTTACCGGGCGAATGAATTGCATAACCCCAACATCACTATTTAGAAGGAAAAAACATTCAGCATCTATAGTGGTGAATCTTCTGACAAATAACCTTTCTGTTTCAAATAATGTCATAAGTATGTCTAAATAATACAATGTACCGCTATAAAGCAAAACCAAATAGGGGCATTTTCAAGGTAATGTCCTTTCCACACCTCATTCATCTGCCCAACATATATGTAAAGCCTTCAAAAATAAAACTTTGAAAGCTAGCTATTCATTAAAATTTTGATTTATTTTTTTTATATGTATTCACATGATGCTCATTATCATCATTTTAATTGGTTTTATCTATATTTTTACTTTTAGCAACTATTCTATAATTTTAATTACCCTGACAGCCACATTAGTTTCTTCATCACTCACTTAATATTTTTTTAAAAATCTACTTTGGCCCCTCCTTGAAGCAAAAAAGGTTTGGAAAACTATGTGACTGAAAAAAAGCTCCCTAAACTACCGGTACTTTTTGAAGATGAAGCAGGGATTTTTTACGGGAGCTAACATCTACGATAGAACTCCTGGACTATCTGATAGGTAAGAAAAAAGACATTACCACATTATTATCGCATGATATCAGGCCCCCTTTTTACCAGTTTCTTGCATTATTAACCTGAAATCATACTTGAAACAGACAAGCTGTTGATAAATGAACACGCCAGGACCGTCAAGGAGGTTTCCGTAAGAAATCTTTCTGTACTGAATGAAATTTTAAAGCTGTTGAAAACAGGTAAGCAGGACTAGGCAATAGATAATTTGGTAAGTCTCCTTGAAATAATTAGTGCGGCCTGTAGCAACCTGGCAACTACTACCGCCAATGATAAATCTATCGGGCTCGAACTGGAACTAACGTCCAACGTACGGGTTATTGGCAACCAGATTCTGTTGATAGAAGCGATAGCCAATTTGCTGAATAATGCTAGTAAACTTCCCTACCCCGGGGACAAAATCAATAGTTCCCTGGCAAAAAAAAGACGGGGTTGCAGTTATGCAGGTAAAGGACCATTGAATTGGTATTGACCAGACAGATAAATCAAAAATATTTAACCGCTTTACCAGTTTCAGCAGGGCAGGTACTCAGGGAGAGTATTCAACCGGGGGGGGCTTTACCTAAATAAAAATATCATCACAAAACACAAGGGACATGCTTCAGTAAACAGTGAAAGGAAGAACAAAGCAGCCACTTTTACGGTTAAACAGCCCATCTGTTAGGGTTATCAGTGAGTAGTGATTACATGTCAAGGCATTTTTTCTGAACAAAATCACTACTACCTACTCACAACTCACTACTTATGTATCTCGCTTGAAAAGTGGAACGTTATGTCGGGGTTATTTGTGATCTCGGTATTTAAGAACCATTCACTTTGCGCAAGGTATACGGGGTGACCATCTTTATCTTCCGCTGAGTTTTGCTGTTTGAAGCGAAGAAAATCATCTAATTTTTTAGGGTCTTTGCTAGTGAGCCAGCAGGCTTTATAAAAAGGTAGTGAACGGAATTCACACGCTGCCCCATATTCCTGCAATAAACGGTATTGGATTACCTCAAACTGCAGTTCACCCACGCAACCAATAATCTTTTTATTACCCCCAAACTGGGTAAACAATTGAGCCACGCCCTCGTCTGTTAGTTGACTTATCCCTTTATCCAACTGCTTGGTTTTCATTGGATCTCTATTGACTAATTCTTTAAAAATTTCAGGTGAAAAAGTAGGTATACCAATAAAATAAAAATCCTCTCCTTCCGTAAGTGTATCACCTATTTTAAAATTGCCTGTATCGAATAAGCCAACTACATCGCCGGCATAGGCATCATCAATAATATCTTTACTCCGGGCCATAAAGCTGTAAGGATTGCTGAAACGCATTTCCTTATCTAAACGCACGTGGTGGTAATATTTGTTACGCTCAAACCTGCCGCTGCATACCCGCATAAAAGCAATACGGTCGCGGTGTTTGGGATCAAGGTTGGCATGGATCTTAAAAATAAAACCACTGTATTTGTCTTCCCCCACTTCCACAGTTCGTACAGACGTTTCCCTGCTTCTTGGCACCGGAGCAATACGGATAAACGTATCCAGCATTTCTTTCACTCCGAAATTATTTACAGCACTGCCAAAGAAAACAGGGGCTATCTTTCCCTTAAGGTATTCAGCGGTATGTAATTGGCCATATACCCCATCAATCAGTTCCACATCTTCGCGCAGTTGCGCAGCGTCGCGATCACCTATTTTGGCCTCCAGTAAGGTATCTTTCAGGTCGCTGATGGAGATAATATCCTCTTCCTCAGCTTTGGTACTGGCAGTAAACAAACGAAGACTTTTATTATCCAGGTTATAGACACCTTTGAATTCCTTACCATTGTTTATCGGCCAGGTCATAGGGTGAAGCGAAATATGTAATTCATTTTCGATTTCTTCGAGTAAATCAAACCGGTTCTTTCCGTCACGGTCCATTTTATTAATAAATACGATTACCGGGGTATCCCGCATACGGCATACTTCCATCAGGCGGCGTGTTTGGGCCTCTACGCCGTTAACACTATCAATTACCAGAATTACACTGTCAACAGCAGTAAGGGTTCGGTAA
>JAYSXR010000145.1:0-13897 GCA_043717145.1 Chitinophagaceae bacterium
CTGATAAACTCCATCGCTTCTAACTGCATCGTTTTTATTACTGCTCCGTGCCGGTAATCTTTATAGGTAAACGCTACCTGGCCATTTTCCATATTTTCCAATCGGTGATTGCTGATGGCTATCTTATGGGTATAACGCCCTAAATATTCTATCACACTATGCGGGCTGTCAAAAGGTCTTTTGGCAAACACTACCCAGGGTTGTTTGTAAAGGTTGTTTAGCAATGCAGTTGTTATGGTTTGTGGTAAACGTTTTTTTAGCTGCGCAATAAACTTACCCCTGAATACGCTGCTCATTGCTTTTACATTAAACAAATATTTGCCTTCCGACTTTGCCGTTCGCCATTTATTTTGGTTGGTTAACCCACCTCCCGGCACAATGCAATGCAGGTGCGGATGAAGGCTCATTGTTTGCCCCCAGGTATGCAGGATGGCGATCATACCTGTTTGTGCCCCCAGCCATTTTGCATCTTTGCCAAAACAGTTGATTGTTTCCCATACAGCATCAAACAGCGTATTGTACATGGTTGCAGGCTCATGCAAACACAACTGATGGAGCGTATCGGGCAGGGTGAATACTACATGAAAATAAGGTACGGGTAGCAGGTCTGCTTCCCAGTTTTGTATCCACTGTTCTCTTTGTGTACCCTGGCATTTAGGACAGTGGCGGTTACGGCAACTGTTATAACTAATGCGCAGGTGGCCACAACTGCTGCAGCCATCTACATGGCTGCCCTGTGCAGCGGTGCGGCAACGCCTGATGGCGCTAAGGGTACGCAGTTGCCAACGGTTGATGGATGCCCATTGTTCTACCTGCAACCAATATGCATCCAGCACATTAGTCACTTCCATTTTAGCCGTCATTACCCTTTGTGATTATATAGCGTATCCATTGGGCTAATAATCTGCGTAAGTACCGGCCTTACCAAATGCAGATAGATAATGGTGGTATCAATATGTGCATGGCCTAAGAGTTCTTTGATGGCTAAGATGCTTACACCCTGTTCTAATAAATGCGTGGCATAACTGTGGCGTAATGTATGCAGCGATACAGCTTCTTTTACAATACCGGTTTTTTGTAGTGCCTGGCTCATTACCCATTGTGCACCACGTTGAGAAAAGGCCTTACCATCATTGCCTTCAAACAAGAAAGTTTGTGGATATTG
Source organism: Chitinophagaceae bacterium (assembly GCA_043717145.1). Lineage (GTDB taxonomy): Bacteria > Bacteroidota > Bacteroidia > Chitinophagales > Chitinophagaceae > Sediminibacterium. The sequence goes on from JAYSXR010000145.1 coordinate 1,166, forward strand.
TGTTTCAATATAGGTTTTAATCCCCCGTCGTAACATAGTGCCAAGGGGCAATATGCGATCTTTTCCTCCTTTTCCCTGGCGCACATGCAACATACTTCGTTCCCAGTCTACATCACCTAAGCGCAGGTTACGTACTTCGCCACAACGCAGGCCACATCCATAACACAAGCCAAGCAGTAAGCGATGTTTGAGTAAGAGGCAGACTTTAAAAAGTTGTTTTACTTCTGTTGCATTGAATACCGATGGTAGCTTATTGGGCCGCTCAATGGAAGGCAAACTAAATTGCTCATAAGGCAGTCCCCTTAATTTGCACGCGGCTCTCATACCATACACCGTAAACTTAAAAAAAGAAGCGGAAGGTGTTCCCTTGGATTTAACGAAGTGCAGGTAATCCAATACCTGTTCCGAATCTAATGTGGTGGGTAACTGATTAAAATGCAGTGCCAGATGCGCCAGTTGCCTGCCATAGTTGGTAAGAGTGCTTTTGCTTTTACCACTCACATTGATGGAGCGTTCCATATCCTGATAAAGTTTGGTAAAACCTATAACTTTATCGCAAGCTTGTTGTACGATGGTTACATAATCATTAGCCGCAGTACGCAGGCCGGTAGTTTGTTTGTTTTGCATATATCATTTTTGGTTGAATAATATTGCAAAGCAAAAGCCCCTGAATTTATCAGAGGCTTTACAAACTACCTTTAGGTTTAGTACAACATTGCATTGGCGTTATCAACAACCCTATCGGCGATAGTGCTAATATCAAACTAACTACAAAATTATACCAACCTCAGAAAATCCTAACTGTATGAAAAAATATTTCTTAATAACCCTCTTGATAACTTTTATGAACGTTGCATTTGGACAGACAGAAAAAATAGCAAGTAAAGCTGTTGCAGACAGTTTTGAAATGAATTATAATGCAGGCAATTTTGATGCAATATTTTCAAGTTTTTCAACAGAAATGCAAACCGCTTTGCCACTTGACAAAGTAAAAGAATTTTTAAAAGGGTTACAAACACAAGCAGGAAAAATTACAAAGAGACAATTTGTAAAATATGAGCAAACGTATGCTTCGTATAAAACAAATTTTGAAAGAGCATTATTTGCCATTAATATTTCAGTTGACAATAGTTCAAAAATAAATGGGCTACTTGTAAAACCTTTTAAAGAAGATAATTTACCGAAATTAGTTCGTAACACAACAAAACTAATATTGCCATTCAAAGACGAGTGGACAGTTGTTTGGGGTGGCGACACAAAAGAATTAAATTATCATATTGAAAGTGAAGCTCAAAAAAATGCTTTTGATATTGTAATAACCAATGTCAAAGGAAATTCATACAAGACAGACGGAAAAACTAATGAAGATTATTACGCTTTTGGCAAAGACCTAATTGCACCTTGCGATGGAGAAATTGTTTTGGTAGTTGATGGAGTTAAAGACAATGTTCCAGGAACTTTAAATCCTGTTTATATTCCAGGCAACACAGTTATTATCAAAACACCAAATAACGAATATTTATTTTTTGCTCATTTCAAGCAACATTCAATAATAGTAAAGCAAAGACAAAAAATAAAGCAAGGGCAATTACTCGGATTTTGTGGGAATTCAGGAAATTCATCAGAACCTCATTTACATTTCCACATCCAAAATGTAGAAGATATGAATTCAGCGACAGGCGTAAAATGTTACTTTGAAAAAATACAAGTAAACGGACAGACTAAAACAGATTATTCACCAATTAAAAAAGAGAAGATAAGCAACGGGGAAAAATAACGACAACCAATCTTTGGTTTTGTGCAAGTGTGACTGAAGCCTCCAACGTTATATCTTTATTTAGCTTCATTTCCAAAAAAATTACTTCAGTAAAAGGAGATTTCCCGTAAACATAATGTACAATTCTTTGTTACAAGCAAAGTTTCTATCTCATTCATTACCCTTAAAAGCCTTTTATGCAAAGGATTTCTTTTTCAGTACTTACAGGTTTATTGAGTTTTGTTATCAGTTCCGGCGCCATTGGACAGAATATGGATTCAGTGAAAATTAAAACCACCCCTATCACAACTAACATTTTTATGCTTGAGGGACAGGGTGGTAATATGGCCGCCATCAATGGAAAAGATGGCCTTGTATTGATAGATGATGAATATGCCCCGCTTTCTGAAAAAATTAAAGCTGCCTTACATGCTATCAATTCAAAACCTGTGCGGTTTCTGATCAATACACATTTTCATATTGATCATACAGGCGGCAATAAAAATTTTTCCGGTGATGGAGCCATCATTGTGGCACAGGAAAACAGCCGCAGGCGAATGACAGTCGATCAGTTTATCACTGCCTTTAAAATTGCCCAGAAAGCATCTGATCCTGATGCATTACCTAAAATAACGTTTACCGATTCGCTCAGGTTGTACCTGAATAATGAAACATTACAAGTAATTCATATTAAAAATGCACACACAGATGGCGATGCGATCATCTTTTTCAAAGAGTCGAATGTGTTACATGCCGGTGATGTGTTTGTTCGGTATGGCCTTCCTTTAATTGACCAGGAACATGGGGGCAGTATTGATGGAATAATCAATGGTGTTAAACAGATACTGTTATTGGTTAATGAGCATACCATGATCATACCCGGACATGGCGGATTAGCCAAAATGAAAGACCTGCAGGATTATCTGCAAATGCTCGAAACCATCCGTTCGCGCATTGTAAAACAGATGAACGAGGGGAAAACACTGAAAGAGGTTATTGCCGCTAAACCGGTGGATGATTTTCCGGCAGCTTTCCTAAGAGAGGTTTTTGTGGAAACAGTGTATAATTCTTTGAAGAAATAATACAATAAATCAGATAACTTTATTTATCTGGCAAAGAAGTATCAATTGTAACCCTAAATGATTCATTTTGCAAAAAATTTCTCGCATATTCTTACTACTGTCTGTTTTTAGTTGTTTGATTGGCTACAGCCAGAAAACGAAAAAAATAGTTACTACTGTTGATCCGCAACAAACAGTTGTAGAAGCTACTATCGCAGGAGTACAGCAATCTATTAAAGAAGGGAAATGCAGTTGTGAGCAGATCGTAGAAGCTTACCTCAAAAGAATCGCCGCTTATGATCAACCTACTAAATTAAATTCTATTATCTTAACCAATCCCAATGCACTCATCACTGCCAGGTCATTGGATAATGAATGGCAGCGCACAAAAAAAATGAGGCCGTTATTTTGTGTGCCTGTAATCGTAAAGGATAATTACAATACGGCAGGTATTCAAACCACAGCAGGTTCTTTAGCAATGAAAGGATTTGTTCCGGCAAAGGACGCCACAACGGTAAGAAAAGTAATTGATGCGGGCGCGATCATATTGGCTAAATCGAATATGGCAGAATGGGCTTTTAGTCCGATGGTGAGTATCAGCTCGATTGCGGGTGAAACGTTGAATCCTTATAATCTTGCCTATGTTCCCGCAGGATCCAGCGGCGGAACCGCTGCTGCGATAGCGGCGAGTTTCGGTTTGGTAGGATTGGGAACCGATACCGGTAACTCTATTCGCGGCCCTTCTTCGCACAATTCGCTGGTAGGCTTTCGTACGACATTGGGTTTGATAAGCCGTGAAGGTATTGCACCACTCTATCTAAGAAATGATGTGGCCGGCCCTATGACCCGTACTGTAGAAGACGCCACTAAAATGCTGGAAGTACTGGCAGGCAATGATCCGGCAGATAGTTTAACGGCTAACAGCAAGGGAAAGATTCCGGCTAACTATACGCAGTTCCTCAATCCAAATGCATTAAAAGGCGTCAGGATTGGTGTATTAAGATTGTTGAGTGAGCGCAATCCGGATGCGCAAGTAAAAGATCTTTTTGAGAAAGCGATTGCCGACCTGAAAAGTCAGGGTGCAGAAATTATTGATCCCATTGAGATACCTAATTTTGACAGCCTGCGTCAAAACCAATGGTGTTCTGTGTTTCAGCATGATATTAATGAGTATCTCACAAATTATGGTGCCCCGGTAAAAGACCTGAAAGAGATTATTGCATCCGGGAAATTTGCTCCGTACATTCTGAACAACTTAAATAACCATATAAAGAATGCAGTTACATCAACGGCAACCACTTGCACGGATGCTTATCATGATTCGAGAAGAATTGCTTACAGAAATGCTGTTCAGGGAGCAATGGATGCATATCATGTGGCTGCGTTGATTTATCCTACCTGGAATAATCCGCCCGCCAAAGTGGGCGATTTTGCAGGTTATAAAGGAGATAACAGCCAGATCATTGCACCACATACTGGCCAGCCGGCATTTACCGTGCCGATGGGTTATACTTATGATAACCTGCCCGCAGGACTTCAATTTTTGGGAAGAATGTATGATGAGCCTACACTTATAAAGTTGACCTATTCATTTGAACAGGCTACCAAACACAGAAAGGAACCGGTATTATTTCCTGTTTTAAAAAACGGTATTGTTAGCGGAACTGAATAATAAATCTTTTAAGCATAGTCGATTGAACGATATCTCACAAATAACCCCAGCCTTCAGGCTGGGGCTAAAAAAGGTCTACACAATTGGCTACATGCAAAAGCAAGGGGTTAGTGGTTTTGAAAAAATCATTTATCCCAAATCGCCCCCACTCCTGCTTCCCACAATAATTTATTGAAGGCTGGGATATTGTTGTCTAATATGCCGGTGCCACGTGTTTGTAACGCTGCCCATTGGGTATTTAGTTCTTTCAAAAGATCGAGGTTGGGTTGATTTACCCTGGGGATATCATTTTCTGTCTGGTTTGCCAGGAACAGATAATTAGCAGTGAACTTATTAGGAAAATTTTCTACATCATCATAGGCTTTTGATTTTCGTTGGATCATGTCTTCATCCCATGCTTTCATTTTCTTTACCAGTGACTGCCCTTCTGTTCGCAGTGTTTTATATTTTTCTCCGGATGGCAGGTTTGCCAGAATGGATTCCAATTGTATTCTTTTAGCGTTCATGCTGTTAATCATCCGGTGCATGGTGGTTAAGGCCGTTTCCATACCATTCATCACGGTATGATATTCGTTATACGTAGCATTAGTAACAGAATACAGTGGATTGGCCAGTATCTCGGCTTCTGTAGATATCTTTTGATCACCCATCAGCAAGCTCACGGTATATTTTCCCGGTGATGCTTTGTGACCTATGTAACTGCTTTCAATATATGCATTCGTAATACCCGGTATAGTAGGATAACGCATGTCCCATACAAAACGGTTTAATCCTTTTGTTTTGGATAATACCGCGTCTTTCGGTGGAGCGCCATCATACTTCTTATACGTACTATCGGATTTTGAACTGAATGTGCGTACAATATTTCCTTCTGCATCTTTTATTTCCAGACCGATAGAAACCCCATCTTTTACAGTTGGTAACTGGTAATAGATAACCAGTCCCGTAGATGGATTCACACCCCTGTATTTATTTTGTCCTGTAAAGTTTTCATCATTCTCATCCAGTTCGCTGGAACCGGTTACCAGGTAAGCTGGTGAAGGATTGAAAATAGTTAATGCACTATCTTTCTTATACTGTCTTACCAAACTCAGGTCATCCAATATCCAGAAAGCCCTGCCTGAAGTGGCGGCAATCAGGTTGCCCTGGTGTATGCGAAGATCGGTAATGGGGGTTAGTGGCAGGTTCAACTGAAAAGGCATCCAGTCTTTTCCGCCATTCCATGAAACATACACACCTGTTTCTGTACCTGCAAATAAAAGGTCTTTGCGTTTATCATCTTCTCTTACAACCCTGGTAAAAGCGCCATCAGGTATTCCTGTGTTGATCCTTATCCATGTTTTACCGTAATCTGTTGTCTTGTATAAACCGGGGGCATAGTCATTAAATTTATATCGGGTAGTAGCAATGTATGCTGTTGCTTTATCAAAAGGTGATATTTCAATCGCATTAATCAGGCATTCGGGTAAACCTGCAGGTGTTATGTTCTGCCAATTTGCGCCGCCATCCTTTGTTAATGATACCACTCCGTCATCGCTGCCAGTATAGATCACTCCTTTTTCCAATGGTGATTCCATAATATAACTGAGGGTTCCATAATTTTCCGCACCAACTGCTTCATTGGTAAAGGGCACACCCGGCTTTCCCTGTTTATCTTTTTCATTACGGGTGAGATCGGGGGATGATTCTGTCCATGTTTTACCCATATCAGCGGTCTTCAATAAAAATTGTGAGCCATGATAAAAAGTATTGGGTTCATGTTTGCTCCAGATAATGGGTGCATTCCAGTTAAAGCGGTACTTCATGTCTTTGGCATCGCGGCCCAGGTATTGTATGGGTGCTGCCATAATACTGGAACTGGCTTTAGCTTTTGTGTCAAGCAGTTCAATCGTTCCCTGATAACTGCCACCCATTACATAACGTGGATCATCTGGATCGAAGGCAAGAAAAGCACTCTCGCCACCGGCAGAAGCTGTCCAGCTTTTTTCGCCAATTCCACCGCCAGTTAATTCCCTGCTAAGGATATTTACAGACGTATTATCCTGTTGCCCTGCGTAGATATGATATGGGAATTGATTGTCAACATTGATCCGGTAAAACTGCGCGGTTGGCATATTGTTTATCGAACTCCAGGTCTTACCGGAGTTAAAAGAAATTGGCGATCCCCCGTCATTTGAAATAATCATGTTAGCGGAATTATTGGGATTGATCCACAGGTTATGATAATCGCCATGCGGGGATGAAAGGTTCGACCATGTTTTTCCACCATCCGTTGATCGAAGTGCAGGTGCATTCATTACATAAAGCGTGTTATCATTCAAAGGATCGGTAAAGAGTTTTATATAATACCATGCCCTTCCAATAATGCGGTGATCATTGGTTACCTGGCTCCAGTTTTTGCCGGCATTGGTGGATACATATAAACCACCGGCTTCTTTTTCCCAATCGCTTTCAATCAGTGCATATACTTTTTCTGAATTGGATCGGCATACAGCAATCGACATCTTACCCATTTCTTTCGGTAACCCTTCCTCCATTTTTTCCCAGTTATCGCCACCATCGGTTGATTTGTATAAGCCACTTCCCTTTCCGCCACTGATTACTTTCCAGGGTAAACGGCCATGCTCCCACATGGAGGCATAAAGTATTGTTGGATTGTTCATATCCATTGACAAATCTGTGCAGCCTGTCTTTTCATCAACAAACAAAACATTTTTCCAGGTAGTACCGCCATCGGTTGATTTATAAATACCCCGTTCTTTTGAATTGCTGTACAAAGCACCCTGGGCGGCAACCAAAACAATATTGGGATCTTTGGGATTTACAACAATACGCGCAATGTGCTGCGTAAGCGCAAGCCCGATCTTCTTCCAGGTTTTTCCGGCATCTGTAGATTTGTACATACCATCGCCATGATGGGTCATTACGCCTCTTACCGCATGCTCGCCCATGCCTACATAAACCATATTGGGATTACTCTCAGATACAGTTACCGCACCAACTGATCCTGATGTAAAAAAGCCATCAGAAATATTTGACCAGGTTATACCCATATCGTCTGTTTTCCATAAACCGCCACCGGTGGTACCCATATAATAGGCACTGGTGTTTCCTGCTACACCTGTTGCAGTTACAGAACGTCCGCCTCGGAATGGTCCTATAGATCTCCATTTTACAGGTTTAAAATAAGCGTTGAGGTCTTGTAAGGATGTATCGGTTTTAATCTGAGCACCGGCACTATAACAAAATGAAAAGAGGATACATAAATAGCATATTCTGTTTAACATAGGTCAGTTTATTTAGCCTGAATATAAGTATTCTTTACAAAAATATTTTTCGGTAACATGGCATGTACGCCTACATTACCATCCACCAGCTGGGTGATATTTACATCTACTGCCATACTGCAGAGCATATAAGCATCTGCCTGGGATAATTGTTTTTCTTCCATCAGGAAACGGATCATTTCCCGCACGGCAATATGGGTTGCTGCATTTAAATCCCTGTCGCAGCCCATGGAGATAATATGCGTAGCTGTTTCGGCCCTTGGCCATTTTAGTGTTTTACCTTTGTGTACAATAAATTGTAGTTTCCCTTTTAAAGAAGTTTCAATAGCAGTTATGTCTACTTCCCCATTGCCTTGTGCTGCATGGCCATCACCAATTTCAAAAAAAGCACCTTTTATATGTACAGGAACAAACAATGAACTTCCAGCCACTATTTCTTTATTATCCAGATTGCCGGCATTGATCCATGGTGGTGCGCTATTCCAACGGCCGGCTTCTTTAGGTGGGGCCACGCCCATACTTCCAAAAAAAGGATGTAGCGGAATGTCTATTCCATCAATAAAATGCCCGATCATTTTTTCCCTGTCGAGTTGAATGATCCGGGTCTTTCTCTCTAATATTTCATCAGATAAAAATCCGTTCTGGCCAATGGCATTATATCCGTAAGGTATCGCTAGCTCAATAGTATGAATAATCACCTCCAGCACATCGCCCGGTTCGGCTTCTTCAATATAAATAGGGCCGGTAAGTACATGGCCACCAGGCCCGCGGTCTTTAACAGCCTGCACATCGCGCAATTCTTTTTCCACCTGTGCTGGCGGAACACCGGCTGCTTCAAGCCTTTCGGGATTAGAGGTAATAAGGGTATGCACTTTCACATAATCACCCGATTGAATACGGAGTGCGGGTGGCATCTCCGACCAATAATGGCCCCATGCCACAGTGGTGGGTGAGGGATTTAATGTGTACGGATTATTTACTGACCCCTGTTTTTGAGCCGCTGCAGAAAGCGACAACAAAAAGAAGATATGTATTGCCCTTATTTTTAAATGAAATACAGACTGCATTGCTTTCAGTTTATTTTTTGTTCTGTAAGGTATTGTCACAAAAACTTATTTACAAAAAAATAATTATGCGCCAAGAACACTTTTTTAGATTGATTTTTTAAAATCCTGAAAAGTTTCAAAATATACTCGGGCGTATTCTTTCCTTAAAATTCTTTGGGTGTTTGCTGGATACCTACCACAATAAAGGCTAAGGAAAGTGGGAAGATTAACAGGTGTACAAAAGAAAAACCTACTACCAGCATATGGGTAAGGGTTAAAAAAGAAGCAAAAATACCTTCAACAATGATCAGGTATGCATAATTGTGTATTTTACCAATGGTGGCTGCCATGGCTATGATGCTGAAAATTCCTACAAAAAAGAAGACGATCCATCCCAATATAGAATGATTTGAAAAAACAGAGGTATTAATCAGTTCTTCGGGATATGGAAACAGTACTGAACTTTCCGTGGGGTACATAGCTATTCTATAGCCACGTACAATGCCGATAATACTGGATACAGATAATAATGAAACTGAAATTTTACGCAGTTTGTCCATTGGATGGATAAATCTATTGAAACTTTTCAGAATGAGTAGCATACAGAAGCAATAATTTAGAAATTTGAAGATTTTTTAATGGATAGCTGCTACAAAAATCGGATAGTTGCTAAATGATGCTAAAATAAACGAACTCTATTACTATGCCGTAATGGTAAGGAATAATCAAATTTGTTTCAATAATTTATTAAAACCCAGCATCGTTCATTTCTTAATATTTTTTGTAAAGGGCAGTATAAAATTAACAAAAATAAGTCTTTGCAATTAAGCTTGGGTTATTTCAATGGGTACATTATTTCTAATAATTAATGATGCAAGACATTCTTTTTTAATTATCTTACTTCCTCATTCCCAAGCCATTGAGGCAAAGGATATGTACAGAATAATCATTCTCTTAAACGATTTATGCTATGCCCTTTAAAGAACCGATTTTACCAACCAATTCTCGTCGTAATTTTCTGTACCAGACTGCCTTCGCTTCAATGGCTATTGTCTGTTCCGGCCAGTCTGTCTGGGCCGCCCGTTCTTTACATGTATTGGGTATGAAACCAGATTCTAAGATTAAAGGAGTGCAGATAGGTGCCATCACTTATTCATTCCGCAGCCTGCCCGGTAGCCCAGAACAATTGCTTCAATATTGCATCGATGCCAATATCAGTGCGGTGGAATTGATGGGTGATTCAGTTGAAGACTATGCTGGTAAGCCTGCCAACCTGATTAAGTTTCCGCCAAGGATTCCCGGTCAACCGATGAAACTAACAGATGAACAAAAAGCACAGATGGCTGATTATCAAACACAAGTAGCCAACTGGCGTGCCAATGTTTCTATGGAAAAGTTTGAAGAAATACGTAAAATGTTTAATAAGGCAGGTGTAAGTATTTATGCATTTAAACCCAATGCCCTTAACCCCAATAATACAGATGCCGAAGTTGAGTATGCTTTGAAAGCGGCAAAAACTTTAGGTGCAAAGTCGGTAACTCTCGAATTACCAACAGACCCCGCCCAATCCAAACGCCTGGGCAACCTTGGTGAGAAACACAAGGTGTATATCGGCTACCATGCACACCTACAGGCTACAGATGCTGCCTGGGATACAGCACTTGCCCAATCGCCTTATAATTCTTTGAACCTCGACTGTGGCCACTATATCGCCGCCGGTGTAAACAATACCAAAGAAACATTACTCGCATTAATTGAATCCAAACATGACCGTATTACCAGCTTACATATTAAAGACCGCAGGACTAAACAAAACGGTGGAGCCAATGTAGTTTGGGGCCAGGGCGATACACCTATTAAAGAAATACTCACACTGCTGAAAGAGAAGAAATATAAAATTCCTGCAACCATAGAATTGGAATATGATATTCCTTCCGGATCGGATGCGGTAAAGGAAACCGGAAAATGTTTGGCGTATGCGAAGAAGATGCTGGAAGGATAAATGCTTTACAGGCACAATTGAGGGCCGGCTTTAATTCAGTTAACCTGTTTATGATTTTGCTGCAAAAAACTTTTTACTCAGGTGATATGATAAATGATTTTTAAATTAAATCGACCGTTCCACTTTTTTGATCAATGTCGAATCTTAAAATCTAAAATTTTATTTAACCCTTTTAAAATCCAGGTCCTGAAAATCAAAACTGAAATCGGTTAATGGTGAAATTGCTTTCATTTTAATTCCGTCTGCCTTCCCATCTGTATCTACACTAAACATCACATAGGCATCGGCATCCATACTTCGATCGTTCCATTTTATTATGAACGTACTACCTTTATAAGGCAACAATTCCCCTGTTAATTTTGGTGAACGCTTAGAATTAAACCAGGATTTCCCGTCCTTTACTGAAATCATCACATCACCAAACCACTGATCTGTATAAGTGCCGGTAAACCGGGAGATATCTGGTTTAACCGCATTATTTTTTTTTTGTGCATCTATATCTTTCCATATACCGTCCGTGATATTTTTGGCATTGGTCTCACCCGCTACTACCCTTTTGTGCAACAGGCTCACCCAGTCCATACTTTTTACTCCGATATAGCTATCCATGATCGTATTGGTAATAGCAGTAAATGCCGCATCTGACTGTTGATTGGTAAAAACAATAATACCCAGTTTTAATTCCGGTATCATCGTTTCCTGTGTAACGATGCCCGCCAGTCCGCCGGTATGACTTATATGTTTGTACCCTTTCACATCACGCAAAAAGAAACCTAAGCCATAAGAAGCGAAATGGGAATAGTAAGGGGCTATGGTACGGATCGGTATAATGGTTTGTTGTGACCACATTTCTTCATGAACGGCTTCACTAAATAATTTCTGGGTTAGACCCTCTCCATACTTTCCATTGTTCATCTGAAGGATGATCCATTTACTCATATCAGTAATATTCGTCCATATACCACCGGCAGCATTAGCTGTTTCACTCCAGTCAAAATTAATTGCCTCTACCTTACCGCTAACCGGTGCATGCGGACTAATAGCATTGGATCTGTCTTTTAACCTGGATAAAGATGCCGCACTATTTGTCATATGCAGGGGCTGCATAATCCTTTTTTCAATAAAATCTTCCCAACTCATACCGGATATTTTTGCCACTACTTCACCGGCAACAATATAAAGATTGTTATCATAATCGTACTTAGTTCGGAAAGCGGATACTGCTTTCAAATAGCGAAGGTTATGAATGATATCTTTTTTGGTGAAATCACTACCGTCTGGAAACATCATAAGGTCACCTGCACCCAGGCCAAGCCCGCTTCTGTGAGTGAGTAGGTCTGTAATGGTAAACTCGTCTGTTACATATGGATTGTATAATTTGAACTCGGGAATATAATTGGTTACCTTATCATCCCATTTCAGTTTGCCTTCATCAACTAGCATGCCTAAAGCCGCGGAAGTAAAAGCTTTACTGTTAGAGGCAATGCCGAACAATGTGTTCTCATCAACTTTTTTACCCGTTTTAACTGATTGTACGCCATATCCTTTTGCATGAATGACTTTACCATCTTTTATAACTGCTACGGCAATACCCGGTACATTAAATGTTTTTAGCGTAAGTTCCGTTAACGAATCAATTTGTGCCGAACTGATGGTCTGTGCATTTGCCATATTGGCGGAGACAAGAAGAATAACCATGGTAGCAAAGCACGAATTTTTCATAAGCGGGATTTTAACAGATGATTATGTGACATTGAAAATAGCAATAAAATTCCTAAATCAAAATCACTACTCAAAACTGAAATGATCTAATTTGTATGCCAACAGTTACTTTGAAAGCTAACACAAATCATATTTTATTTGATGATTGAAATGCATTTTTGTACCAAACCAACTGAATGACGGATA
>JAYSXR010000146.1:0-13891 GCA_043717145.1 Chitinophagaceae bacterium
GGCCTGTTCTTTTCTATGGCTAAAATACGGGCACCCATTTCCCTTAATCTGGTATGATTGGGTTCAATTACTTGGTAGTCGCGGCTATCCACGCTATAAAATGGATCTCTAAGACCATCAAATACCCGCTCGTTTTTTCCATCTTCCAGCATATGAATTGGAAATACGCCAAAAGCAGTTGACTTGCGTTTACAAACCGTGCCAATATGATAATGTCGGCATGCCAACTGAAAACTATGGCAAATAAAGAATACCTGTTTTCTTGGAAAATGGTCGGCAGATTTGTTCCAGTCCTCAATGCTTTGCAGCCAGCCGAAATATTTGTTTTCCCATTCATTTCCTTCTGTTTCCAAAGGTGAGCCCGGACCACCACTTGAAATATAAATGTCATAGGAAGTATCGGGAACAGTAAGTCCCAGCCGCACATCAAATTCATCGCAGGTTATTGTAAACCGGTTACTTTTACCCCATTGATCAATGATTTCACGAATACAGCGCATTCCCTGGTTAGCATGGCCCTCATAAAGGTCCAGTACGGCAATGCGTATATATTTATTTTCTGTCCAGTTCATAAACGGCAAAAATAAGATTTTTTAAAATCTGGCTTACATGCAATAATGAGCATATGATTTTTTAACGCCAGATTGGTTACTGCTGACTTTACCCACTTAAAAGTAACTAAGGTTTGTTTTAGGGGTTAGTGTTAATAAAGTTTCATACATCAGCTTAATGGTTTCTTCAATATCATTTTTATGCAGCATTTCTACAGTAGTGTGCATATAGCGTAATGGTATGGAAATAAGTACCGACGGGCAGCCATCATTTGCGTAGGCAAAACTATCTGTATCTGTTCCAGTACTTCGGCTGAGCGTTCTTAGCTGTACGGGAATTTTATTTTTCTCTGCGACATCCTGTACCACTTTCAACAATTTATTGTGAATAGCGGGTGCATAAGCTAAAGAAGGTCCTTTGCCACATTGTATATCACCTTCAATGGCTTTGCTAATCATGGGGGTGTTGGTATCATGGGTAACATCTGTAATTATAGCGATATCGGGTTTAATGCGTCGCGCAATCATTTCGGCACCGCGTAAACCAATTTCTTCCTGAACAGCATTTACCACATATAACCCAAAAGGAAGTTTCTTTTTGTTTTCTTTCAGCAACCTGGCTACTTCGGCAATCATGTAACCGCCGATCCGGTTATCAAAAGCACGGCCTATATAATAATCGTAAGCCAGTTCATCAAAACCTTCTTCATAAGTAACAACCGAACCAATATGGATACCCAGTGATTCTACTTCTTTTTTGGTTCGGGCACCACAATCCAGGGAAAGGTTATCAACTTTGGGCTGTGGCTCTTTTTGTTCAGGGTTACTAAGCCGTGTATGAATAGCCGGCCATCCAAAAACCGCTTTTACCGGTCCTTTTTTACCATGTATCCATACCCGTTTGGCAGGTGCTACCTGGTGGTCAACACCCCCATTTCTTTTCAGATAAATCAATCCTTGTTCATTAATATAATTTACGAACCAACTGATTTCATCGGCATGGGCTTCAATAACCACTTTAAAAGGTGCAGTTGGATTGATAACGCCTACTGCAGTGCCATACGCATCAGTAAAAAAAGTATCTACGTAAGGCTTTATATATTCCAGCCATACCTTCTGTCCGCCACTCTCAAAGCCAACAGGGGATGGGGTATTGATATAATTTTTTAAAAATGCAAGCGAAGTTTCGTTAATCAACGATTTCGTTTTTGATTTGGTATTCCTTTTTTTTGCCATGATTTTTATTTTATAAGTGATATCCCGATGATCCCGCAAACAGCTTTGGCCAGCATCAACCCGTCAATGATTGCAAGATAATAGAGAATGCTTTTACGCCGGTGCAATGAGTAGGCAACAATTATCAACAATATAAAGGGGATAGTGTTAACTAGGATGCGGAGAAACGAGAAATCGCGCAGTCTCCCATACAGGATAAAGGTTCCCAGCCCGATAATACTCAAAGGGATGATAAGGTAGAAAATGGTTTTACGCAATCCATAACTAACCACAAATGTCTTTAATTGATGGTTGTGGTCGGCAGCATAATCTTTAATATCGAACATGATACAGAGGATGGTAATGAACATGAAATTTTTAATGAACAATAAAATGCTCACAATACCCGGGGTATAAGCTATATCATCTTCAATACCACCAATGAGTACTGGATATACGGTAACGGCACCAGCCCATACAAAACCTATCACAAAGGGTTTTAGCCATCCTTTATTCCTGAGGCTGTTGGTTGCTGCCTGTGGCGAAACACTGCCATAATATAAAGCAGCCACAATCGGGAATATACCCAGCAATATCCATTGCAGTAAACCGGTATGGATAATATGCTGCCGGTTTTCTTTGAGCAATAAAATAAAAGTGAGCAGAAAAATAAAAGAAAGAAGAACCTGGGAATAGGTAACAAACAAACTGTTTCGCGTATACCAAAGGGTTCGTTGGTTTACCACATCAGAAGCGGGTTCGGCTACATAGGCATGCGTATAGTAGAGTACGGTACCTGCAAAAATAAGCAGGTAATAAGATAAACTATTTAAGCGGGAATACTGTTGCAGGCTTGCTTCTATGGATAACGCGATGGTGCAAATGCCATAAAAGTAATTTCCAAAAAGAACAGATCTGATTAAACCATTCAACCTGTATTATTTTAATAAGACAATATTTTCTGAGGATATGGTGTCACTCACATTTTTGGCCTTGTCTTTCAACCAGAATTTAAAGTAAGCGGTATCGTTTTTAGTACCGCATCCTGAAATGGTTCTATATCCCGATACGTTTGCATTATATGCATAACCAATCTCCAATATTCCTTTTAGGTTGCTGGTAGGTGTAAAGTCGGGAACTCTGTTTGTGCTTATGAACTGCGCACCGGGTGTACCGGGACAAATTCTGGATACCTTTTGTACCCATAATGTATCCTGAATATCCCCTTCGGCATCAGTAAAACTTAATTGAAAAAGAAGTACGTCTCCCTGTTTAAGGGTAGTTGAACTGATACTTTTGATCGCAATCTGCGGTTTTGTGGTATAAGTATCTTTCTTACAGGCATAAAACATTACCGGTATTGCCAATAGTATCAATATTTTTGTCTTCATTGAGTTCACTTTCAACTCAAATTTAGTTAAAACATTACAATACATAGCAGTGACCTCATTTGATGTTAACAATATTTTCTCTATTACACATGATCCGGCTCTTTATATTGACCAATCCCTGTCAGCTTTCCGTTTTCAGTACCAGCACAATCCCGTTTACAGGCAATGGTGCGATCTTACGGGTGTAAATCCCGCTGGTATCAAGACACTCGCCGACATTCCTTCGTTGCCCATTGTTTTTTTTAAAACGCATACCGTTACCACAACCCATTTTACCGCCGAAACTATTTTTGAAAGTAGCGGTACCACGCAAATTAATACCAGCAGGCATTTGGTAAAAGATATTGGTGTTTACCGCCGAAGCTTTATCCAATGCTTTGAAAGTTTTTATGGAAATGTTAAAGATTGGTGCATATTGGGGCTTCTACCTTCCTATTTAGAACGCCAACATTCTTCATTGGTATTCATGGTAGATGAATTAATAAAATTAAGTGGCCACCCCGATGGTGGTTTTTATCTCGATGAGCATGATAGATTAGCACGAACCCTACAACGCCTGGAGTCGAAACAACAAAAGACATTATTGATAGGTGTAACCTTTGGCTTATTGGATTTTGCCGCTTCTTTCCCTCAAAACCTCCAATATACAGTTGTTATGGAAACAGGAGGGATGAAAGGCCGTCGTAAAGAACTAACCAGGGTAGAAGTGCATCAATTATTGAAAGATGGGTTAGGAGTTACGGAGGTTCATTCGGAATATGGTATGACAGAACTGTTAAGTCAGGCTTATTCAAAAGGGGATGGACGGTTTACCTGTGCTCCCTGGATGAAAGTGCTGTTGCGGGATGAGGAGGACCCTTTATTGATCAAAGAAACCGGCAGGGGCCTTTTGCAGATTATTGACCTTGCTAACATGTTTAGTTGCTCATTTATAGCCACAGAAGATGTAGGAATGGTTTACGACGATGGCAGTTTTGAAGTATGGGGTAGATCGGATAATAGTGATATCAGGGGTTGTAGCTTAATGATAGTGTAATCCGTAGTGAAAAATATAGGTATCATAAGAAAGGTTGGGTATTGATAAAAAAAAATCCCCGACTTCTGACTTTTAGCGCCTAACTACTATATTTGCACCCGTAACAAAAATGCCCGGGTGGCGAAATTGGTAGACGCACTGTGTTCAGGTCGCAGCGTTCGCAAGGATGTGCTGGTTCGAATCCAGTCCCGGGCACGATGTTATTTTCGGGAATAATCAATATTTCAAACAATAACAAAGAAATGAAAGGCCGACTTTACAGTCGGCTTTTTTAATAATATGGCAGATGCCTTATGGCAAAATTGATTTCATTTTAGCTATGCTTATGTACAATAATTCGTTTATCGTTCTTTTCTTTAAAATACCCTTCTTTACTGCTTCTAAAATTCTGGAGATAATCTTGTCTAGAAAAGCTTGCAACTTTTACGGGCTTTTTTAAAAAACAATCCTGACTTTAGCTGCTATGGATGGATAAATTCCAGATCGTAATGAAATGTGCTACTTTTAATTACTATCGGGTCCTTTTCTTTTTCAGATAATCGAACAGATCATTTAATAATAGCATACTATTTTCAGCAGTAGAGGCGTAATGCGTCAGTTTAGATCCTTTGATAATTCCCATCATACCCGTTCGAATTTATATGGTTGACGAAATCAGGCATTTTGTTAATAAAACGTGTGTTTTAAAAAAGAGGGCAGTCTTGTTCCGTCCAGTTTTTTCGATTTATCATAGATCGCGATTGCGTTTTAAACTTAACAGTAAAATAACCAAAATCAAAATTCGGTGTTTTAAACGACTAAAAACGGTGTTTAAAACAACTCCTTAATTAATGATAGTGAATAACTTACTGCTTAATTAGGTGATAGTAAAGCCGTGCATACAATTTGTTAATGCGGGGTTTATATAGCATTATTTTATCATCCAATTTCCTATGAGCAAGGCTCAACCAATTCTCCATTTTAAGAATACCGGCAAAGGAGTGATAAACATGTCACTCTTTTGTCTTTTTTATGAACGGAAAGAATTTCTGCGTATAAATGTCTGACATTTGAGATGTAAATGATTTTGCAGTATAGTGTAAAGTAAACTTTTCGATGGGAGTGTATTAGTAGTAACTTTGTATTTCAATTGATTTAAGGAATATATAAACCTGGTTTTAAAAAGAGATAGACTAATGAGAATACTGATAGCAGATGATCATACCCTTATACGTGAAGGACTTCGAAAAATTTTGGTAGAATCCTTTCCGTTTGCGGATATTCATGATGTTGCTGATTCTGCGGATTTGCTGAAAAAAGCTATTCATGAAGAATGGGATATCATTATCTCCGATATTAGTATGCCCGGTTATTCGGGCATCGAAATATTGAAACAAATAAAAGAGCATGCCCCGCAAATACCCGTTCTTATGCTGAGTATGCATGCCCCGGAACAATATGCAGTGCGGTCTTTGAAAGCAGGTGCATCTGGTTACCTTACCAAAGAAAGTGCCCCTTATGAACTGGTAAAAGCCGTTCAGCAGATACTTAGTGGCAGAAAATACATTACCAGTGAAGTAGCTGAGGTACTGGCTGGTTCTATAGAACAGAATAATTCGCAATCTCCGCATGAACAGTTATCCGATAGGGAATTTGAAGTATTTAAGATGATTGTTACCGGTAAAAGTATTTCTGCCATTGGCGAGATATTGTCGCTCAACGTAAATACGATCAGCACTTACCGGTCGAGAATCATGGAAAAAATGCATTTGCAAAATAATGCCGATCTGGTAAAGTATGCTATCATGAATAATATCATATAAATAGCGGACTGTCGCGTAGTTTTATTACTACGTAATATTTTTAGTTTATACTATCACAATACGACTGGAATTTACCTTTCTTTATTATCTGATAGTTATTATGTTGTATGATTGCAATAACCTAATAACCATCAAGATCCTTTAACTCGATATCCTTATAACTCAGTATCCTTAGAAATGGCCACGTAATGATATCCTTCGGCATATCATTATGAAACAACCTTGAAAAGCCTCTTACAAAAAAATAAAAATGCTTTGTAGCCCAGCTGCAAAGCATTTTTATTTTCGAAAAGGATTTTGGTTTAATATGCTTAGTAGTTTAAACTACACATAGTAATGTAATCTTTACTTTTTATTAAGTGAACACGCTATTTTTTGTGATGCATTACATGGCTTCCTTTGCATTGAAATTATATGGATATAGAGTGTTTTATACTAGTATGATTTTTATAATCCCTTGTTTTATAAATCCTTTTGAATAATATTGATGAATACATACATTCAATTTAAAGATATTTTCCTTGCAAAACCACCGAGTAGTCTAACAACTACATAAGCTTTGTAGCCTATGCTACAGAGCTTATTTTATGACAGGGGTAACTTTAATTATATTTTATTAAATGAATACAAAAGGCCTCAAAGTTTTGTTGATTGATGATACTGCCATCATCCTCCAACGTTTACAAGCGATATTATCCGAATTAAAACAGGTAAGCAGAACTGAAGCCGTATTAAGTGCTGAAGCAGCATTGGTAATGATGCACGGTTACGACCCTGATGTGATAGTATTGGATATAAACATGCCGGGTATGAGTGGTATAGAAATGCTCAAACAAATGAGCATTACAAAAGTAATGAAGCCTGTGATTATTATGCTTACCAATAATACATTTGCCGGTTATAGGGATGAATGTATGCGTTTGGGAGCAGATTATTTTTTAGACAAGTCACGCGATTTTCAAATGATCCCTTCAATTGTTAAAAACATACAACAAACTGCCTTGCTTGCAAATGGGTTGTTATCATTCAAGGTTGAACATTAAAATAAAACCTATACAAAGCTTATCAGCTCCACATCAAACACTAATGTACTATTCGGTCCGATTTGTGCGCTTACCTGCCTGTCTCCATAGCCTAAATCTGCCGGTATAAAAAAACGCCATTTGCTACCGGTTGGCATCAGTTGTAACCCTTCGGTCCAGCCCTTGATTACCATATTTAAAGGAAAGGAAGCAGGTTTCCCTCTTTGTACGGAGCTATCGAAAATAGTGCCATCTATTAATGTGCCGTGGTAATGGCAGGTTACTTCGTTATGTGCCAGGGGGTGTTCTCCGGCGCCGGTAACCAGCACTTCATACTGTAAACCGCTGGGCAATTCGGTTACTTCGGCCCTTGTTTTATTGGTAGCCAGGAAATCCTGTCCTGCCAGTAAATTGGCAGCGGCTTTGTCTGCTTTCATTTGTGCTAATTGATCTGATACGCCCATGAGTTTTTTTGCGAAGGTAGGAAAGATAACTTAAGTATATTCTTATTCTCAAGCGATACCGGATAGAATAGTTTTCATACCCAAAGGAATACGCGCAGCTGAAGTTTTTTGTTGTCAATTAGTGAATAGTAGCAGTAAGTGGCTTTTATGCCCCCTTGAGAAAAGGATATAATACATGCGTATTTTCGGATGTTCACCATTGGCCATTCACAATCCAAAACCTTCCCAATATGAACATTGTATTAACTTTTAATGCATCGGGCTATTTCGGCTGGTTTTAAGTTATTATTGTTGGTAACTTCATTCGATTGTATGACTTCTATTGTTGATAAAAACGGTGCTACGATTGGGTATCTCCATCAGAACATTATTATTGATGAGAAACAGGAGAAAGTATTGGGCATTATACTGGGGAATTGTGTGTTTGGGGGCGATAAAGCTCCTATCGGCAAATTCTTTAATAATACATTCCGTAAGAAAAATGGCAAGATTATAGCCAAACTGGGTACAGAAGTTATTTCTAAAAAAAATCCCAAAGATGCTAAACTTACCCTAGAAGCCTGGCAATTACTGACCAAGGTCAAAGACCATGTTTGTATGTGGATAGAGGAGAAGAAAACCTGGACAAAACAGGGATTCGCGGAGTACTTATCCGTTGAGAAGGAAATTCCGGGGGATGATTAATAGCCGTGAATATGAATATTCTTTCATTATACGGCCACTGGTGCCGGTATCATTTTCGGATAGAAAAAATACAACCTTATTACAGTAAAGCTTTATATAGGAAAATGAGTGTTACGCCAGTCTCTGGAAAACCCTGATTATCACCTGAGGCAATTTGGGGTATTAGTCCTCTCCAAAATTCCGTGCACTTTCGGTATCTCTTAATTGAAAAATGCAATTAAGACTTTGGTCATGTTTTTCAATTAAGAGATACAAAAAATACGGAGTTTCGCAACGGGGGATTATTTTAAAGAAGCGATATCAATTACAAAACGGTAGCGCACATCTCCTTTAATCATTCTTTCATAAGCGCCATTGATATCCTGCACGTTAATCACTTCCACATCTGAAACGATATTATGTTCTGCACAGTAATCGAGCATTTCCTGGGTTTCTTTAATACCACCGATCAATGATCCGATGATACTACGTCTTTTCATAATCAGGTTAAAGGCAGGCACTTCTGAAGGAGTAGGTGGTACCCCCACTACAATCATGGTACCGTTGGTATTGAGCAGGTCAAGATAAGTGCCGTATGAATGTTGTGCAGAAACGGTATTCAATATAAAATCAAAATGATTTTGCAGGCCGTTCATGGTTGCTTTATTCGATGTTAAGGCGAAATGATGGGCACCTAATTTTTTCGCATCCGCTTCTTTTGATGGGGAACTACTGAGCATGGTAACTTCTGCGCCAAACGCGGCCGCAAATTTCACAGCCATATGGCCTAACCCACCTAAACCCAATACACCTACTTTATGTCCTTTGCCTACACCTACATGTCGCAATGGTGAATAAGTAGTGATACCGGCGCATAACAAGGGTGCTACACCTTCCAACGGAAGATTAGGAGACACTTTGAGTGTATATTTTTCATCAACAACGATCTGGGTAGAATAGCCACCATAAGTGGGGTTATTGGTTACTTTCTCCCTGCCATTGTAGGTTGCCACCATTCCATTATCGCAATATTGCTCCAATCCGGACTGGCAATTTGGACAGGTACGGCATGAATCAACAAAACAACCTATACCAGCTATATCGCCAACTTTAAAATTCTTTACAAGATTACCTGTCCCGGTTACACGGCCAACAATTTCATGACCGGGTACCATTGGATAAATAGAGCCACCCCATTCATCTCTTACCTGGTGGATATCCGAATGGCAAACACCGCAATAAAGGATATCTATTTTAACGTCGTTCGGGCCGGTTTCTCTTCTTTCAAAATTATAGGGGCTAAGCGGGGTAGTGGGATTTTGTGCTGCGTATGCTTTGGTAGCTGACATGATTTTTCTTTTTGAGTTGAACAACAAATGTCGCATGATTTAGTTGATAGATGGCTTTTGAAAACGAGAAAGTTTTTTTTTATTCAGGATTATAGCACCCAGATGATACGGATCAAACAGATTTTCACTATCATAATTTATTTGATCCCTGCCGGGTTTATTGCCCTTTCGATAAATTGTTGCAGCATCAATCGTTTTACTGAACTTTATCTATAAATACGATTATATGCAAAAAAGGTCATTAGGGTCAATGGGATTGAAAACCTCGCAGTTAGGGTTGGGTTGCATGGGCATGAGCGAGTTTTATGGGGTAACCGATGATGCAGAAAGTTTGCGGGTGCTGGATCGTGCTTTAGAACTGGGTATTGATTTTTGGGATACCGCAGATATTTATGGACCATTCAAAAATGAAGAACTTGTAGGAAGGGCACTTAAAGGTCGGCGAAAAAACATTACATTGGCGACCAAGTTTGGCATACTAAGAGATCCCAATAATCCCCAATTAAGAGGGTTTAGCGGTAAGCCAGCTTATGTACAATCAGCCTGTGAAGCCAGCCTGAAGAGATTGAATACAGAAGTGATAGATTTATATTATCTGCACCGTGTTGACCCGGATACACCTATTGAGGAAACAGTTGACGCGATGGGTAAGTTGGTAGAACAAGGTAAAGTAAGGGCGATTGGTTTAAGTGAAGTATCTGCTGCCACACTCCGTAAATCGCATGCAGTTTACCCGGTTTCTGCTGTGCAAAGCGAATATTCGTTGTGGACAAGAGATCCAGAAAGCGAAGTATTGTCTACTTGTAAAGAACTGGGAATTGCTTTCGTTCCCTATAGCCCTTTAGGAAGGGGTTTTTTAACCGGGCAGATAAAACAGTATGAAGATTTTGCGGCGGATGATTTTCGCCGGTTCTCCCCGCGTTTTCAGGGAGAGAATTTTGATAAGAATTTATTACTGGTAGCCAAAATAGAAAAGTTGGCAACTGAGAAAAATTGTACGGCTTCCCAACTGGCATTGGCATGGGTTATGGCACAGGGTGATTATATATTTCCTATCCCCGGCACTAAACGGGTTACTTACCTGGAAGAAAATGCAGGTGCTTTGACAGTAAAACTGGATGCGGGTGATTTGGCAGCTATTGATATGATGTTTCCCAAAGATGCAGCTTCAGGTGCAAGATACCCTGAAGGTAGTATGGGAAGACTGAATGCCTAACATGCAACAAAATTATTACTTAAAAAGGATCTTTTTTAGTACTCCGATAAAATTCCTGCTGTTGTTTTTTCAGGTTTTTTTTTTCTGAACAGGTTTGCCACTTTACCGGCTAACATCTTAATGGTTTCGGTATGTTTTGCAGTAGTATTGGTTACACCTGCCTGCAGCAGGGTGCCAAGTAATTTTTTTATCGGATTGTGCGAGGTGCCTATGATGATCGCTTTGGATAAAAGGCCTGCTGCTAAACCAATTGAGGTATCAATGATGTTATCCTTTAAACCAGGGGAAGTGATAATGCTTTTAAAGCTATTCTTTAGGAGGTTTACCGGTTGTAAGCTATCGCATATATGTAAAAAATCTCCTTTTATCAGGGAAAGTTCATTAGCCTGAATAGCTTCAAGTTCTTTAATGGCTGTTCTCAGCTCAGCTGCTGTTGTAATTTTTTGCATAGAGTTACTTAAACATTTGTGCAATAATTGAGTTGGTTACACGCTTTTTTATAAATGGGTGTATAAACAATAAAACAACTGAAACCAAGGCATATAAGCCACCTACAGCAAGAAACCCGTAATAATTTTTCCCCAGTAATTCGCCAAGCCAAAGTGCAGCTGCTATGTTTAAAGCTAAAACGGAAAAAAGAATAACCATCACCAGTAGTAAACGAGAGATCAATGTAGATGAAAAATCTGCTGTTTTATCTATGGTTTTAAGTTTAATTAATTCTAAACTTGATTTTCCATATTTTTCAACTTTCTCTAAAAGAGGTTCGATTAAACTTGCTTCAGCTTGCATATAAACGATTTTAATAATAGCAACCGGGATGTTGGTATCCCGGTTGCAACATTTTACTTTTGCATATTCTTTACGAAAAGTGGTTACGTTAATTCTAAATGATCAACTCTTGCTACTCCTTTTTCAAAAAGTGAATTTGCATTGTCTTTCATTGTTCCGGTTTCTTTTTTCGCCTCATCGAATAAATCGGATATTTTATCTTTTATGGCATCTGTAAGGTCATCACCTTTTGCTAAAATTTTTTTCCTTGTTTCACTGCCTTTATCAGGTGCGAAAATGGTTCCTAAAACTACACCTATAGCAGTACCTAATAATATGGCGCCAATTAATTTTACTGTATCGTTTGATTGTTCCATTTTTTTTGTCTTTAAGATTATTTGCCGTTTTTGCTCGTTAAATTTTTGACTGTTTTACTCAACTCATCCATATCATGGTTGAATGTTGTCTTAAATGTTACCCAACTATCTTTTCCTTCTGATTTGTAATCATTCATTCGCTTTTTCATGTCATTATTTCTCTGTTCCAGTTCAGCTATCTGCTTTTTGTAATCAGCTTTGACCACATTTTTTTGTATATCGATTTTAGCCTGTAATACAGCGATGCTGCTATCGTTTGTTGCCATTTGGGCTGATGTTTCTCTCCTAAAATTTTGAACATCGTCCATGTATTGTTTGTTGGCAGCATCCAAATCTTTATTCGCTTCAGTAACTTTATTTTCTGCTTTTTCTACCTTTTCAGCTGGGGTATTACAGCTTATTACAATAGAGCCTGTTAATAATATGGCTACTGCCATTACAACAATTGATTTTTTCATACTTATCATTTTAGGTTTATTTATTTAAATTGTGTTGCCATATTACTGAACACCATAATATATTTCATGGGTACTTCACACATTATAAACATCATTGATACAATTTTCAAATAGTTAATAGTTTATTTCGTGGGCTTGAAATGCCATTCATGTTGAGCCGTAACATTATAATTCAGAAATAACTTTATATATTTCTTCTTTTGTTTTGCCAAGTTTTACCTGCAGCCTGCCAACCATCTCTTCCTGCTTGCCTTCAGCCAACAGGAGATCGTTATCGGTAAGCATGGCAAATTTTCCTTTTAATTTACCTTTTATCTCTTTCCAGTTCCCTTTTATTTCTGTCAGGTTTACCATAATTTCTGTATTAGATGTGAATAGTTTTCACACCCCAAAGATGTACTCCTTTTTTACGTATAGCATTACACAAACGTTAAAATAATTTACATGTTTCACATATTATACAAAGTATGTATGAATTTTAAATTAATGGCTATCTGTTTTAATTGGTTAGCAGGCACTCTTAGTGCCAGGCTCATCTGCTCAAGTCCATTCCATTGCGGCCGACTCCAGAACTGCATGGATGAGTTCAACTTTAAACGCGATGTATACCTCTTCTCCCACCAATAAACCACCGTTTACCATTGGCTTATTCCAGGTAAGGCCCCAGTATGTTCAGTTGATTTTTCCTGTAACCGGAAAAATGGCTTTTTTAATACCTGCCGAATCGGTTGAGGGCCCGTCAACTTTTACAATTAAATGCAGATTTTTGGTTTCTTTTATGGTTAATCGGCAGATAATACATAATTATCAGCTGAGCCGAATTTTTCAATCAGGGTTGATATGAATGTAATCTGCTTGTAACGTGCAACGTCAAAGAAATCAATGCGTTTAAATGCGTATCACAGTTTGTAGGATCAGTGGTAACGGATGATACTTGAGTCCAGATTTTACCTCAGCATTTGTAAAAAAATTTGTTACTTGAATAGGAACTGGCATCAAATGTATTAAAAAGACCTTTAACAGGCAGTATCATTAAATGCTTTACGCTAAAACTGATTTCGCTATGGATTTTATCTATTGACCATTTTTTTTGGTTTGCCATACCCACAGGATGTTATTGAAATATGTTGTGAAGTCAGTGTTTTGAAAAGTAATCCCTAACAAATGCATGCTGCTGGTTATCTGTCATTTTATCTGTTGTTTTTATTTCGAATTTTATTTTTTCAAAATGATGGTTTGCCTTTAATACATTAACCAATTCAACTTTTGCATCAGTAGCACCAAAAAGAAGTACTTCTTTGTAGTTTTGAATAATATCACCCAACCTTTTGTAATAATCCGCTAATTGGTGCTGCTCCTTGTTATGCATAATATTCTCATTTTTCCCAAATCCATGTTCTTTTTGCGGATGACTGGAGTCTGAAGAAATGATTATGGTATCTATCGCTTCTGTTGAATATTCCATAAGATGGGCACTTGCATGATCCATCCAAACACCTAAATACATTGCCTTTGTCATTTTTTTAATTGGTTTGATTTAATCAGATTAGTGAGTGGTATTATTCACCTTTGTCTT
>JAYSXR010000147.1:0-13855 GCA_043717145.1 Chitinophagaceae bacterium
GATCAGCAGCAGTATCCCAGGGAAAGATAAGTGTAGGTTCGCCGAAAGGGTCTGCGCCGTTACCACAGAATGAATGCCAGTATGCACAGGCAAAACGCAAATGTTCTTTCATACTTTTTTCGCCTACAATTTTATTTTCATCATACCAGCGAAAAGCTAAGGGGTTATCGGTGTCTTTTCCTTCAAATTTTATCTGTTCAATCTCTTTAAAATATTCTTTTGAACCAATAGTTACTATCATAAGGCCTGTTATTTTATAATTTCAATTACTTCTTGTATCTAATTCAGTTTTCCATGTATGGAAATAAAATTGTGGAAGAGAAAAAATATTTACATCACATTGAAAATATTCAAGCACTTGGCTGAACATCTTATTCTCTTTTTTGATAGGCAATACGAATAGATACAAAATCCTCCGAATTATATGCATTTGATCTATGTATTTTTTTGATTACCTCATCTGTATGTTCCCGCCATTTACCCGGCTGTTGTTCTGCCCATTGCAGATTTTTAGAAATGATAGGGGATTCTGTTTCCGGATATTGCACAGATTCAATAACCTGTTCTGAGTTGGCATCAAGAATGCAAGCTTTGATAAAATAAGTTCCAATATCGATACCCAATAACAACATTACAGAATTTGAAAATTTGAAATAATAGTTGCATAGCAGATTTTTCTTAAGAAAACCCCGGCTAGACAACCGGGGTATAATTGCTATGCTTGTGTTGTAATACCAGTTTTAATACCCAGAATTCTGTTTTAAAATATCACTGCCCACCAGGTCAATTTCTGCCTGGGGTATTGGTAACAATTCATCTCGGCCTGCAATGAAATTTTTAAAAGCCAATGTAGATGCTGCGTCACCCCATCGAACCAAATCAGTAAATCTATCCCACCCCTCAGTTGCCAATTCAAGCCTTCGTTGAAGTTTAACATCTGCTAAAGTGTAAGAAGAAAGATTGTGAGATATATTGCCGTACGCCCTTGCAATAACCTGGTTTAAAGAAAGCAGTCCATTTCCCCCAGCTCCCATAACAGCAGCTTCAGCATGCATTAACAATACATCTGAGTAACGAAAAATTTTTTCATTTAATGGAAAACTCCCCCTGTTTGAAAAAGTAGGTGCTAATGTTGAATTAATAATATATTTTCTGGCACTGGCTTTGGATTGTAATGCTTCAGGAATTGTCCAGAAATATTGATAATACTGAATGCCCGCCTGCCACCCGTTCATCCCCATTTCAGGAAAATAGGTAGCGGAATCAATAATAGTAGCATCTCTCCTGGTGTCGCCAGGTGTATATAAATCTATCAAAGATTTTCGTGGTACACAATTACCAAATCCTCCGGCCGAACCATTGAAGATGAACCCAAACATCTGATAAGAGGATGTACCTTTATTCTTATATGCGTCTGATGATTCAAATGGGTTATTATACAACCCGGCCACATACCCTATTTCAAAGATAGATTCTTTACCATATTCGTTATTTATGCTCCAGTTATCCGAAAAATTTGTTTCTAACTGGTAACCAAGCCCCATAACCTGTTCAGTATATTGTCTTACTTTATCATATTTTTTCTGATAAAGTTCTGCTTTTGCCAATAAGGTTAATGCAGTACCTTTTGTCGCCCTCCCTTTATCATTTGCATCAGAAAAACTAACTGGCAGAGCGGTCACAGCTTCTCCCAAATCTTTTTCAATTTGTGCATATACATCTGCTTTGGGTGAACGGGAGTATTTTAATTGATCGCTTGTACTGCCTATATACTTAGTAATTAAAGGTACATCGCCAAAATGTTTAAGCAATTCAAAATAAGAAAAAGCCCGCACAAATTTTGCTTCTCCAAGTAACCGCTCTTTTAATCCAGTGGTTGTAAATCCACCAAAGTCTGTAATAAATTGGATGGCGGTATTTGCTCTTGCTATAGCCGTGTACCATTTTTTCCACATGCCCGCAATGTTGGTATTATTAGATTTTATATTCCTTAAATCATCCAATGGGGCACCAAACGTCCAGTAGGCTGCCCATTGTGAAAGGCAATTATCCGCTCTGATATCCTGCCACATAACGGGGTACATATGTGTTTGAGGACCATTAATAACTTGCCACCCTATCGGATTATAAGCAGCATTTAATAAGGCTGTAAAATCAGCTTCTGTTTTTAATACATCGCCGCTTATTTCTGTTATGGGCGATTTCTCTAATAACTCCTTTTTACAGGAGACCAGTGAGAAAATTAAAATTGGAATAATAAAAAGTATTGAATAGTTGAAAATATATTTTTTCATTTTTTTTTAATTTATTTATTTAGAATCTGGCTTGCAGGCCGAACAAAAATGTTCTTGATTGTGGATAGAACCCTCTGTCAATTCCTACATCCAAAACCGATTGACCAAACGCTTGTCCTATTTCCGGATCTACACCTTTGTATTTAGTAATGACAAATAAATTTTGTCCTGTTATATAAATCCTGATTTTAGATAATCCAGTAAATCGTAATGTATTTTCGGGTAGAGAATAACCAAGTGTTAGTGTTTTCAATTTGGCGAATGACCCATCCTTGACATAAAAGTCTGAAACTTCAGTTTGATTGGTTCCTGTACCACCTGTTCCTAAAATATTCCTTGGGGCACCGGCCTGGCCATAAAAAA
This sequence comes from Chitinophagaceae bacterium, assembly GCA_043717145.1. Classification (GTDB taxonomy): domain Bacteria; phylum Bacteroidota; class Bacteroidia; order Chitinophagales; family Chitinophagaceae; genus Sediminibacterium. Next base: position 2,658 of record JAYSXR010000147.1, read on the forward strand.
CAGGTCTGTTAGAATAAGTAGCATCCAGTCTTACGGTCGCATCATAAATAGAATTACCCTGTGATCCGTATAAAAATGTACTGAGGTCAAAACCTTTGTAAGAAGCTCCCAAAGAAAACCCATATGTAAAATCAGGAAACGGGCTTCCGAGAAACGTTTTATCTTTTTCTGTAATGCCCGGTTTACCGTCTAAATCTTTAAAAATAAAATCCCCGTTTGCATCAATTTTATCAAGTTTGTAGCCATAAAAACTGGCAATAGGGCGACCTATATCCGTACGGGTAATCGGGGAAGGGAAAATAAAACCAATTTCACCGCTGTTTAAAGGCTGCCCATTCAAGCCTAATGAGGTTACTGTATTCTTATTGTACGCTAGGTTAAAAGAAGCATTCCATGAAAATCCATTTCCTTTTATTTTTTTATAACTCAGCAAAAATTCAACGCCTTTATTGTTAACATCAGCTACATTCGCTGCTGCAGAACCAAGACCTGTATATACCGGCGTTCCAATTGGAACTAGCATATTAGAAGTATTCTTATTATAATAATCAAAGCTTATCCCCAAAGAATTTTTAAAGGCATTGATATCAAACCCGATATTGGTTTGTGCTACCTGTTCCCATTTTACCCCGGTATTGGCCAGAAAAGGTACGCTGATACCAGGTGTATTGTTTCCACCAAAAGAAGGTCCCGATGCCGGATCAAATATGGTACTATACTGATAGTTACCAATATTATCATTCCCATTAATACCCCAGCTTGCCCTTAGTTTAAAAAAATTTATTGATGCAGTATTTTTGAGGAATTTCTCCTGCGAAAGTATCCATCCGGCAGAAAAGGAAGGGAAAGTACCGCTTCTGTAAGCAGGACCAAATTTTGACGAAGCATCACTTCGTAAAGAAGCCGTCAATAAATACTTTTGTTTGAAAGAATAATTTGCCCTTCCAAAGAAAGAAAGCAATCCGGTTTCAAAAGATGAATAGGGAATACTATAGCTGATATCATTTGAATTTCTTATTAAGGAGAAATTCATTTTATCAAATTCATTCACCAGAAAATCGGTTCCCTGCCTGGTATCAGCAGTGCCTTTCGAGGTTAGTATTGATGAGCCGGCCAACACTTCAAGTGTTTGATTTCTCAAATTCGAAAACGTGTATTTAGCATTACCTTCCCATTGATTAAATGAAGTCTTATAATTTGACTCAGCATAAAATGCTTTAAGATTTGAAAAATTTTGTTTAGGCTGGAAATTAAAAGAAGGCACAAAACTTTTTACAAGAGATAAGTCTTCATAATACATAAATGAAGAATTCACCTCCAGGTTTCGCACAGGTTTCCAGGTACCTCCTACATTATAACTGTTAATATTTGAATTAGTCCTGTTGTTATTAAGGATTAAAGCCAGGTGAGGGTTAGTTACCGACCCAACCGCGGGAAGCGTTACGCCGTTGACTACAACTGGGTTATTTAAGTCGCCTGGGTTGAAAGGAATAGAAGTGGAAGTAGGATCAAACGCGGGATAAATAGCCGGAAGTGCACTAAGGTAATTCATTAAAGCAACGCCGGTACCTGCCTGGTTTTCATATAAAAAATCCCGTTGAGCCCTTACAATATCCAGTCCCACTTTAATATTAAAATTATCCGATACATCTGCATCAAATTTAAATTTTACATTCTTACGACTATACTTCGATTTACCGGATTTTCCCCCAACCAATCCATCCTGGTCAAATAAACCACCAGATAAATAATAAGAATATTTATCCCCGCCATTAGCTAGCGAAAAATTCAGGTTATGCAACGGTACGTTCTTATCAAAAACACTTTTATACCAATCTGTATTGGGTAATTTTGCCCGGTCAGCATCAGATATTTTCTTAGCGGGTGTGCCATTCAGGTCCTGAAATTTATTAAAATAAGCTACATATTGATCCCTGTTCATCAAATCCGGGGTCTTGGCCAGGTTTTGAATTCCTGCATATGATTCTAAAGAAACAACAGGTTTATTGCTATTTTTACGCCCAGACTTTGTGGTTACCAGAACCACTCCATTAGCCCCCCTGGCTCCGTAAATAGCGGCGGATGCAGCATCTTTGAGAATACTGATATTATCAATATCGGCAGAATTTAAATAGTTTAAGTCTGGTACCTGCATTCCATCAACCATAAACAAAGGTTGCGCTGATCCGGCAGTACTGGTACCTCTCAGCCTAATGGTAAGCGGAGAACCAGGTGAGCCGGAGTTTTGAGTTACCGTTACACCGGGTACTGTACCCTGAAGTGCCTGCTCAACCCTGTAAACAGGTAATGCTTCAATTGTCTTTGAATCTAAAGTTGCTACAGCAGTTGTAACCTGACGTTTACTCTGCCGGCCGTAACCTACAACCACTATCTCCCCCATATCACCATTGGCCGGAGTTAAACTAAAATTTAATACTCCTGTCCGACCGGCTACTTGCTCAAGGCTATTCATACCGATAAATGAAACAACTACTACAGAACCGGCTGATGGAACAATCATGGTATAGTTACCATTATTATCAGTGATCGTAGAAATAGCTGATTTTTTTACCGAAACTGAAGCGCCTGCTAATGGGTCTCCCGTGTTTTCATTTTTCACTTTACCAGTTACCTGGACGCCCTGTGAATGGGCCTGAACGATGCCTGCAAACAGAAACAGGCTGAGCATTAATTTGATCTTATTTTTCATTTGGCATGCTTTTTTAAAACTAAAAATAATGGCAACCGCATTTACTAAAGTATATAAGGTAATAATATTGTACAAATGACTATATACTTATAGTATCTTTGACTACAAGCTAATATATTTTTTTTTAAACAAAAAAATATATTTTTTACCTATTGTACTGAAAAGGGTCTAAAGAACTGGTTTTCATTGCATTAAAAAAAGGATTTGTCGCTGATCCACAAAATCATTTCACAACAAAAAACAGATTTTAGCCTTCCTTATATTAACTTAGCCTTATTTATTATCTTTTGGTGTAAATAAATTATTGGTGAAATTCTCTGATGAAATAATAGAAGCTTTATCAATCGACTGTATAATCTTTGGTTTCAAAAACGCAGAGCTTTCTGTTCTACTTGTAAAGCATGGCCAAGGTATTACTAAAGGGCAATGGGCATTACCGGGAGGATGGATAAAGTACAATGAAGGCTTAGATGATGCAGCTTACAGAATTCTCACAGCTCAAACAGCTGTAGAAAATATCTACCTGGAACAATTCCAAACTTTTGGAGAAACAAACCGTTTTCCTGATAAAAGAGTACTTACTGTATGCTATTATGCACTTGTGAATATTGAAAATTTTGAATTGCACGCTGGTTCTTCCGTATCTGATGTGGTTTGGTTTAATATAAATAATATACCAAAAATGGCTTTTGATCATAATAGGATAGTTGACAAATGCTTTGCACATTTGCAACATAAGGTTCGCCACGAACCAATTGGTTTTAATTTACTTCCTAAAAAGTTTACATTACTTCAACTACAGGAGTTATATGAAGCTATTCTTGATAAGAAACTTGATAAACCAAATTTCAGAAGGAAACTAATGAATATGAACCTACTTGTGTCCTGCAACGAAATACAAAAATATGTTTCGCACAGGGCAGCTCGTCTTTATCGTTTTGATAAGAAAGTTTACGACCGTTTGATTAAGATGGGTTTTTCATTTGAAATTTAATTGTATGAGTTCTCGAATCTATTGCACTAATATCACTAGATTGGCATTCCTTTTATTACTATTGGCTGATTCAGCTTCCTGAAATGGACAGCTTACGCGATATGATGCAGTTCAATAAATTCAGTATCCTACAGGTCTGCAATACTTCGGGCCAATTTCAGGATTCTTAAAAATGACCCTGCGGACAGTCTAGCTTTTCCATTTGTGCAAATAAAAAATTACCCGCAGATTTTTTCATCCGGCAGATCTCCCTGATCATCACAAGGAACAACGCTAACAAATGGGATCAATGCTGAATTGCCAGAAAGAAAGGCAATGACCTCTTTTAAATTCTTAGCACCGATCACTTCCATCCCATCCACAAGTGCAGCTTCCGGTCCATTGTCTGCGGATAGGATTATGCCTTTCATTCCTTCATTTGCTGCCTGGTAGGACATGCACAAGAAACCACCAATCGGGTACAAACCTATCTTTGCCAAACAGGTTATAAGACTCTGGATATATGGTATACTTCCATTGATAAATGGAAACAATCTCTTCTTCCTCCGGAATCATATCCTTCAATAGTCCGGTTTGTTTGATGTTTCCCAAATAATGGATACAAAGTCCCATATTGATTAGTCAAATAAATCATCCATGGTTAACTCATTCTGTACCTGACCTGAATACCAAGTATTTTGTTTTACGCCCAATGTGGTGAGCATCGTAACAAAGATCGTTTTACGTGTTCCGCTTTCCTGTTGAAAAACGGTCCTTTTTTGGTTTAGTTCAGTAGCATAATTTTTATCAATTACATATTCTGCTGTGGAGAATTTCATTTCACACAGATTGATAGTCTGGTCATTCCTGTCGATCAACAGGTCTATTTGGGCTCCTTTCTGCGAACTGGTTCCACTAAATCGCCAGATAGATTCTGCGGTAATCAGCTGCGGAATGCCCAATGCATTTTTGATCTGAGCGATATGTTTCCAGCAAATGGATTCAAATGCAAAACCTGCCCAGCTTCGCCAGGATTGCCCGGCTGATATTCTTTGCCAGATGTCTTTTCCATAGGTTTTTTGCGGTTCAATGAATTTCAGGTAGAATAGCGAGTATTCATCCGTCAAGCGATAGATGCTTTCCTTAACCTGGTTATTAAAAGGAACATAATCCATAATAAATCCGCATTCCGAGAGTTCATCCAGTATTGTTGTAGTTCCACCGCCTGATGATAAGCCACAGGCATCTATGATTTCGTTTCGCGTAAGTCCGGACGGTTTCGTGGCAAGTGCCTGGATAACTGCCATGTGATTCACCGCATCGTCAAAAAGGGCATGATATAGGTTCTTGAACTCTTTTTTCAGGAAGCCATCTTTTGAGAAGCATAAATGATTAATGGCCTGCGAGGCGCTTTGACCGGAAGAGACATGCCGCAGGTATTCTGGCACTCCACCCATTGCCATATACAGTTGCAGCAACTGGTAACGGTCAACTACGATATTCCGGCTTTGCAGATAGGCTTCTGTTTCGGAGAGTGTAAAAGGCAGCAGTCTGATTTCCTGCGTGACCCTGTTATGCAGGCTGCCCTTTGACCGTAGCACATGTTTGATTATCCATGAAGCGGCGGAACCGCAGATAACAATTACGATGTCATCCCTCTTTGATACAAACTGGTTCCAAAAATGGCCGAACGCGTCGAGGAAACCTGATCTCGGTGTGCATATCCATGGGAACTCATCAAAAAATAATACCTGTTTGTTTTTTCTTTTTTTTCTCCTCAGCCATTGTTCCAGCAGTCGGAAGGCTTCCATCCATGTATCCGGCATGGCAACAGGCATTTTACTGCCAGTGGCATCAGTAAAAGCGTTTGAAAAATTTTTTAACTGGTTGGGTAGGCTTGCATCATGTATCCCTGAAAATTCAAAGACAAGTTCTTTGCGGTAAACATTCCTGACCAGGAAGGTTTTGCCGATCCGCCGTCGTCCATAGATAGCTACCAGTTCCGAAGAATTGGTTTTCAGCAAATCTTCCAGTAGTTTTTTTTCTTCTTTCCTGCCTGTCATTGCCTCCATAGGTAAAGATTATATTTCGCCAAAAGTAGTAAAAATTGATAGATTTGGCGAAATATGAAAATTTATATTTCGCCAAAAGTAGTAAAAACTGATAGATTTGGCGAAATGTAAATGATTTTGAAACCATCCATATTCGTCAGGCTGCTGGTTAAATAAGTCTATAAATAGGCCATTTTGTGCACTTATGGCGGAATATAAAAAATTATAAACCGCCATAACTATACTTTACACGGCGCGTAATTGATTCGCGCGGAACTGATCACGCTTCTTATCCAGCCTTTCTTCCAGTTTACTGAAATCATCAATGATCTTTTCCTCATCCACATCTGCATAGATCTGGGTAGTGGTTATTTTGAAATGACCCATGATTTTTTGAATAGTTTCCATCGATATGCCGTTTTTCAGGGCAACTTTTTATGCGAATGTGTGACGGGCGACGTGAAAGGTCATGGGAGTGGTGATCTCCAGTGCCTACTGGATAATATGGAGACTTCGGTTTACATACTGATTGGTGAGATAAGGGAAGATGGTGTTTCTTTCCCTAAAACTTTCTTTCTGCCAGTATTTGTGCAGAATCCTTGCCGCCGTATTTAATAGGAGCACATTCTGCAACTCTTCGGATTTAACCCGGTATTTTTTACACCATATTTTTCCATCGGGTACAAACTCAAAATCTTCTTCAGTTAATGTCATTACGTCGATATAAGCAAAACTGGTGTAGCACGAGAAAATGAACAAGCCCCTGACATAGTTTAATGAATCATCCAGGAAATTCTTGGTTTCAAGATTGAGAACCTCCTGCATGGTGAGTTTTTTTCTGAGTGACTTTTTGACGGGGCATTGATAATAATCAATTTCATTTGCCTTTACCCACTTGATCTCAGTGGCCCAATTCATAATTCTTTTGAATCGTTGGATGTGTTTGGCGACCCCATTACCTAAACATGGATCATGCTTTTTGAGCGGCTTGTTACGGATATAATATTCAAGGTCGGTCGCAAATTGCATATCCACCTGTTTTACATAAACTGTCTTATCCTTAAAGTTTGATTGACAGAAAACCTTTATGTAATCAATAGTCGTTTTGTAGTTTTTAAACCCGCCATTTTTAAGTCTGTCTTCAAATATTTTACTGAAATAATCCAGTAGTTCGAATAATTGTTTTCCGTTTGGAATAGCATCTTCTCCCAGGTATGCTGCTTTAACTGAATCTGCGGTAACCTCAAGGTCATTTGATTTTAGTAATCTGTATTTTTCTTTGATTACGAAACGCGTTTCTTCGATCAGGTGATTGATAGATTTTGCGCGAATGGATTTACCGCTAACCATCTCTGATTTACTTAGCCATTCAGAAACAGAAACTGTTTCTTTGAGCGATACTTCTTTCGTATCGCCATCCACGGTAATCCTTGCGTACAGTAACGCTTTTTCCCGGTCGATCTTGCCGCGGCGGATAATTATATCTACCGAAAAAGTGTGTGTCGTTGTCATGACAGGTATTTTTAAAGTTTCGTTTTGAAATGATTTGATCCTTTCTGCACCTTTTTACGTGTCCCGCAGGTTCTCGTCCTCATCGGATTCGAACCAATCAAGTCAAAAAAAATTGACCTAAAATACTGTGGTTCATTATGTTGTGCTTAATTCCTTGAGCTCAAGCAATATGCCTGAATCCGCTCAAGGATTTGCACACAGCAAGCCTGATATTTTTTGATATTTTCTGCTATTGTTATGCAGAAAAATCGCACTGATATTAACATTTTATAAGTGGGAGAAAGCCAATTTGTCCGGAGAAAAAAATGGACGTTTTGGCTGAAACCAATGCTGGATAAGCGTTCCAGCATTTTTCAAAATCACTGACTTCGTAAAATAAAAAAAGACCAATCTTTCGATTGATCTTCTCTTCGTCGGGAAGACAGGATTCGAACCTGCGACCCCCTGGTCCCAAACCAGGTGCGCTACCGGCCTGCGCTACTTCCCGTGTTATCCACCAAAGCCTTCACTGCGGCGGATCAGAGCGGTGAGGGAGGGATTCGAACCCTCGGTACAGTTTAACCCGTACGGCAGTTTAGCAAACTACTGGTTTGAGCCGCTCACCCACCTCACCTTCCTTACTCTTTTCAGAGAGGGTTGCAAAAATAGGTTCCCGGGGGTGAACTGCCAAAAATGTGTGTAGAAAAGTTTAGCGTTTGTAATTTAGCGTTGGGAGTCATGCAAAAAGCGAGTGCCTGCTGAAGTTTCAACAGGCACTCGCTTTATTTTTTTTACTTATGTTTTCATTGAATGCCAAACCTACATTGCTGCCAACTGGACTTTCTGTGTCAGTTCCATCACATTTTCACGGAAAATGGAGTCAGTATCCATGAGGTCTTTTACAGTTTGGCAGGAGTGGATCACAGTAGTATGGTCACGTCCACCAAAATGCTCACCAATGGTTTTTAACGAATTCTTGGTAAAGGCCTTGGCCAGGTACATCGTAATCTGCCTTGCCTGAACGATTTCGCGTTTGCGGGTTTTCTGCAATAGCTTGTCGTAAGACACATCAAAGTATTCACATACCATCTTCTGTATCGCATCAATGGTAATTTCTTTGCTGCTTGTTTTTACAAAATTACGTAATACTTTCTTGGCCAGTTCTACATCAATATCCTTCTTGTTTAAGGATGACTGTGCCAATAAAGAAATCAATGCACCTTCCAGTTCACGAACATTGGTGTTAATATTATATGCCACATATTTTACTACTTCTTTGGGCATATCCAAACCATCATTCTTCATTTTCTTTTCCAGTATCTCTATACGAGTTTCATAATCCGGTATCTGCAAATCGGCACTAAGGCCCCACCGGAAACGGCTTAATAATCGTTCCTGCATTCCATCCAAGTCTTTCGGCGGCTTATCAGAAGTTAATACCAATTGTTTTCCGCTTTGGTGTAAATGATTGAAGATAGCAAAGAATGCATCCTGGCTTTTTTCTGCGCGATTAAAAAACTGTACATCATCAATGATCAAAACATCAATTAACTGGTAAAAATGTATGAAGTCATTGATCGCATTATTACGGCTATGATCCTGAAACTGGTTAATGAATTTTTCACTGCTTACATATAAAACCACCTTACCCGGATGCAATCTTTTCACCTCATTACCAATGGATTGCGCCAAATGGGTTTTACCCAACCCAACGCCACCATAAATAACCAAGGGGTTAAAGGAATTGGCTCCAGGCTTTTCTGCTACCGTCTTTCCTGCGCGGCGCGCCACCCTGTTACAATCACCTTCAATAAATGAATCGAAGATATACATATGGTTCAACTGCGGATCAATCTGCATTTTTTTCAGGCCAGGAATAACAAACGGATTCTTAACCGGGTTATCAATCACCAACGGAAAATTCATCTCATTGTTATTATATGTTTTCATATTACTTGCAGGTATATCCATTGAACCGTTACGGCCATTATTACCATTGTCTACCATAATCCTGTATTCCAATCTTGCATCTTTACCTAATTCACGTTTCAGTGTTTTGGCGAGAAGGTTTACATAATGTTCTTCGAGGTATTCATAAAAAAACTGACTTGGTACCTGGATCAAGAGAACGTTGCCTTTTAATTCAACGGGATTGATTGGATCGAACCATGTTTTAAAATGTTGCCATTCTACAATGTCTTTTATGATTTTTAAACAATTGCTCCAGACTGATTCAGCGCTTTTAGCCATACAAAAAAGGAAGATTATGATGAGTTATATTTTTATCTCTAAGCCTTCAAGTTATCTTTTTTTCTCCACATGTGGATAAGTAAAAAAAAATAAATTGGGGCTGCGAATATGTAGACTTTATGTTGAAAAAAAAATTTTTTATTCCCTTGTTTTTTTCCCTATAACAACAGTATGGGCATTTGACAAGCTTTTTCCGTGAAAGCCGGAAAAAGTATAGTCTAACCTTCCCAGCTGAATACCTGCCCAACCAACCTGATTAACAACTACATCGCTACCTTTCCTGTTCTTATATTTTCTGGGTTCTTCAAAAAAACGATGGGTATGTCCGCCTATGATCAGGTCTATATCAAATGTTTCTTTTGCCAAAATCTCATCGCTTATCTTATCATCTTCATATTTATCCCCTAAATGTGAGAGGCAAATAACCATATCACATCCTTTCTTACGGAGGATCTCTGCATTTTGATTGGCCGATTCGATAGGGTTCCGGTAAATGGTATTTCCATATAAATTCTCAGGCACCAATCCCCTCAGCTCAATACCTACTCCTAATACCCCGATAGTAAGGTTGCCTTTTTGAAATATTTTATACGGCTGGAACTTATTTTCCATGGCTGTACCGCCAAATTCATAATTACAGATTATTATCGGAAAATTGGCATGCTGCAGCTGTAAAGCAAAATTTTCGAGGCCTGCATCAAAATCATGGTTACCCATGGTAGATGCATCATACCCCATCATGGTCATGGCTTTTATCTCAGGTTCGCCTTTATACAGGTTAAAATAGGGGGTACCTTGAAAAATATCACCCGCATCCAATAATAGTACCTGGTCAGTCTCATTTCTTATCTCCTTTATTAAAGCTGCTCTTGCAGCCACGCCCCCCAATCCTTGGTTACGACTTCCGTCCATGGGAAATGGATCCAAACGGCTATGCACATCATTGGTATGTAAAATAGTAATATGCCGCCGTGAAGCAGCAGCTTCGGCTATGACGGGTAGTAATGACGCTGCAGCTAATACCCCTCCGGCAAAAGCAGTTTTCTTAATGAACTTTCTCCTGTTAATTGACATTGGTAATGAAGCGGAGCGTAGGTTTTACGAGATTGAGGCTGCCAAGAATAATTGGTCTGTAAGGGAACTTAACCGGCAATTCAACTCATCTCTTTATGAAAGGCTTTCTTTGAGTAAGGATAAAAGAAGTGTTGAAAAGTTGGCAAAAAAAGGACAAATCATTGAAAAACCTACGGATGCATTAAAAAGTCATTATGTGCTGGAATTTCTGGATTTAAAAGAAGATGGCAGTTATTCTGAGAGTGACATGGAAACAGCTATTATTAATAAACTGGAACACTTTATGCTGGAATTAGGTAAAGGATTCCTATTTGAAGCCAGGCAAAAAAGATTGACTTTTGAAGGAGATAGTTTTTATGTTGATTTGAGCTTTTATAACAGGCTCTTGCGATGTTTTGTATTAATTGACCTTAAGATCGGTAAACTCACCCACCAGAACATTGGCCAAATGCAGATGTATGTCAATTATCATGATCGTATGATTAAGATCGAAGATGAAAATCCAACTATAGGTATCATCCTTTGTAAAGAGGAAAATAAAACGGTTGTAGAGTTTACGTTACCGGAAGATAACAAACAAATATTCGCGAAGCAATACCTGTCGGTGCTGCCGAGCAAAAACGACCTAAAAAAGCAGTTAGAATAAAAA
>JAYSXR010000148.1:0-1537 GCA_043717145.1 Chitinophagaceae bacterium
TGGATCAGTCATTTTTGCAAAGGAATTAAACATAGACAACTTTACAGAAATAGCAGATGTGGCAGCAACCCCTGATGGTGGATTTGTGGTAATATTGAACGGGTGCCATGGGTGCGGTTATTTATACTCCCACGTAATAAGATATGATGCCGCTTTTTCGATTTTATGGAAGAAAGAAATTAAACACTCCGCTCTTACGCCAATATACAGATCTCTTTTCTGCAATGAGAACGGGGTATGGTTTGGGCACGATACTTATGATAATTACAACCGTGACGCCATTGGGGTACAAAAATTAAACTATACAACCGGGGCGTACGTATGGAATAAAAGATTTAGTTATGGCAATGCAGATATGCGTTTTAACAAGTTGATGGTAAGTGCTGATACAGTATATGCTTTTAGTTATAAAACAGACAGACAAAATGGGCAAACAAATATAGTAATGCTTAAACTTAAGGACGATGGAGCTATCATTGCCTCAACACTGTTACAAACAAATCCACTTGCAACCCTCTTTACTTATAATTATATTGATGTAGCAAGACCAACCGTTACATTGACTCCTCAAAACGATTTTGTAATGAGTAATCTGGTAACTGTAAACAATTCAAAAGCACTTAACATTTCCAGGTTTGATAAAAACGGTGTACCCCGGTGGTCAAGAAATTATTCCGGTTTAACACAACACAATGTCTTTAATATTCATTCACAAGGTACAGGCACTTTAATACTTGGTACGGTGAGCAACCCGTCCCCCACCAGCGCTTTTTTTTCGAAGGCTTTTATTTTGAAGGTAGACAGTATGGGTGTAGTTAATTCCGGTGCGACCGGTACCTGTGCAAATACGAACAGCTCATTTACTCCCCTTCCATATCCTATAACAGAAGCGGATTCACGTATAGATTCTGTCGTAAATAATATTGGATTCAGTACACTTGACAGAGTGGTCTCTCCCTTTGAACAACCTGTTGATGCAAGTCTGTATTGCAATAAACAATCTGTGTGCACAAATGTGCAAATAGCCAAAATTGGTAACGGGTGTGGTTCACCAGACACGCTGGTATATTATTTAACCAATAATAGCTGCGGCGTAACTGCTAAGTGGCAGTATGATACCAGTTACTTTACACTAATCCAGTCTTCAGGAGACTCGTTAAAACTTATTGCAAAACGTGCAGCTACATCTCTGATTAAGGCGGAGATAGAAGATGATTGTTCGGTATACGAACTTACCAGCACTGCAACAATTTCTAATAAAGCATCCTCTCTAAACTTAGGTGCAGATAGAGTTATATGCCCTGGAAATGCCGGCGTTTTATTGCATGCCGGTGTTGGATACCGGAGTTACCTCTGGAATAACAACAGCACAGATTCTACCCTAATGGTTACGAGCCCAGGGCTTTACCTTGTGAAGGTTATAGATTCCTGTGGCAATATAGGCAGAGACTCAATAGCAGTAAGCCAGGCAGGCGCTGATTTTATGATAACAGGTACAGCAATAAAATGCAATGCAGATACCGTGAGGTTGCAGGCC
>JAYSXR010000149.1:0-1533 GCA_043717145.1 Chitinophagaceae bacterium
CGTGATGCAGGCATGGAAGTGATTTATACCGGCCTCCGCCAAACACCCGATATGGTGGTAAATGCGGCACTACAGGAAGATGTAGATGCAATCGGCATCAGCATACTCAGTGGTGCTCACATGACTGTTTTTCCTAAAGTGGTGGCCTTGCTAAAAGAGAAAGGAATGCATGATGTATTGCTTACAGGTGGCGGTATTATTCCCGAAGATGATATGAAAGTATTGAACGATATGGGCGTTGGTAAATTATTTACACCAGGCACGGCTACCGGGGATATAGCCGCTTATATTGTTGACTGGGTGAAAACAAATCGCAATTTTTAATAGCACAAGGATGACACTGATATAACAGATAATAGCTGATTTATTATATAGTGATTTTACAGACAAGCTATTACGGGCTTTTTATGATGTTTATACTAAACTTGATTTTGGCTTTTTGGAAAAAGTATATGAAAATGCTTTGTTGATAGAATTAATAGAAAAAGGTTTATTCTGTGAAAGACAGAAACCCATAAAAGATTATTATAAAGATAAAATAGTTGGAGAATATTTTTCTGATATTATGGTGGAAAGTAAAGTTATTTTCGAACTGAATGCAGCCGAAGGATTGGTAGAAGAGCACGAACTACGACGCATCAGTTATTTAAAAACAGAACTTGAAGTTGGCCTATTATTAAATTTTGGTAAGAAGCCCGAACTCAGAAGAAAAATTTTCACAAACGATAAAAAAATCCGTAAGTAACCCCCAGAGTCCGTGTCATCGGTGTGGAATTCCATTACCTGTGCAGAAGCTTGGGGTTTGAGTTTTTCAAAACCCGGCGCTTATCTTTACTATAAATTGTATAATCATGTTTCTAACTTTATTAACCATACTCGAAAACGGCATTTTTACCATTACCATTAACCGTCCCGATAAATTAAATGCACTGAATAAACAGGTTTTTGCCGACCTTAATAAGGCGCTGGATGAAGTTTATATCAATACTTCTATCAGGTCTGTTATCATCACCGGATCCGGGCCCAAAGCTTTTGTGGCGGGTGCTGATATCAGTGAGTTTAACAGTATAACAAAAACAGAAAGTATGGCATTGGCCAAGGCCGGGCAGGATACTTTTTTCAGAATTGAAAATTCTCCCAAACCCATTATAGCCTGTGTAAATGGTTTTGCCCTGGGCGGGGGCTGTGAACTTGCTATGAGTTGTCATTTCAGGATCGCATCAGACAATGCCAGATTTGGCCAACCCGAAGTAAACCTTGGCCTGTTACCGGGTTATGGCGGCACTCAACGTTTGGTTCAATTAATTGGCAAGGGACGAGCACTGGAATTATTAATGAGTGCAGGTATGATTGATGCAAATACCGCGCTGCAATATGGGTTGATAAATCATATTGTGCCACAGGAACAATTATTAACAAAAGGCAAAAGCCTGTTAGAACTGATTAATACTAAAGCGCCTATAGCCGTTGCCAAATGTATTGAAAGTGCCAATGCCGTTTTTGATGAAACCAAAAATGGGTACGAAATAGAAA
>JAYSXR010000150.1:0-1531 GCA_043717145.1 Chitinophagaceae bacterium
ATGGTTTCATCATAATCCGTTTTTAATGTGGCATTAAATGATTTGTCTTTTGCCCGCAGGCCGTGATAACTTAATCGCAAATATTCATCTGCCAGTTTATTTATATCCGTTGGCTCTTTTTGCCCGCTGTTGCTGCGGCTGTGCTGAAGCATACCTTTTACAATGGCATCTGCTCTTTTGCCATGAAGGTTTATCTTTTCTTCATTTGCTATAACATCATTTGCAATTTCTTTTGCATCATCATAATTTCCTTTCTGCATTTCATCCTTCATTTCCACAAGTAATTCTTTATTTACTTCAGAAAAATTATTCACAAAGTTTAACGGGTTTTGAATTTCATGTGCAATACCGGCGGTTAACTCACCGAGGCTTGCCATTTTTTCTGATTGGATCAATTGCGATTGGGTAGATTTCAGACCCTGTAATGATTTTTGCAATTGGCTGGTTCGATGATTTACTTTATCCTCCAGCACCTGGTTTTCCCGGCGCAGTGCTTTGGAGCGGTAGTGGATATATGCCCCGATAATGCTGCCGATCAATAATGCATAAAGCAAATATGCCCACCATGTTTTCCACCAGGGTGACCTTACTAAAAAACTGAATGAAGACTTTGGACTCCAGTTACCATAAAAATCTTTACTGCGAACTTTAAACTCATAATGGCCTGAACTAAGGTTACGGTAATCAGCATATTCTTTATCAGTAACAGGGCTCCAGCTTTTATCATTCCCTTGCAGGAAATATTGGTAGCGGGTTTTATCACCATTAGAAAGTTGATTGCTTGTAAAATGAATGGTTATGTGATTTTGATTATAAGGCAACCGCAGGTTAACGGGCAACCTGTTTGCACCTTCAATACTGTCCCAATAAATTTGATGACTTGTTAGGTAACCTGAGTCCGCAGACAAGTTATTTTTTATAAAGAAATGACTCCCATCTGCACTCCACAAGGTATCTGCCGAAGAAAATATTTTATTCCGTTCATTGTTACTAAAAAAGTTTTGAGGCTTCTCCATTATATCAATACCGGTTATTATTACGGTAGATAGCCTATTGCTATCTGTTACCTTTGCTTCTTGCATCTCTGTCAATACATCTGCTACAGTAAACCATATTCTGCCATTTTTAGATACCAGTGATATTGGATTGAAATCAACACGCAAAAAACCCTGTGCTTTACCATAAGAAACTAATGACCATTTTTGTTTCTGTCTGCTGTTGCCTGAATCAGAATCTCTCACAGATTTAATGATGGTCAGGCCCTTTCCGGTGCCGGCATAAATGTTTCCATCTTTTTCTACAAGTGAAAGAACAAAATCGTTAGCAAGTCCTTCTTGCACAGTAAATTTAGTAGTATTGCCCTGTTCATCTATCATGTATACACCGCCGCCTGTGGCAGCCCAAACCCTCCCTTTTAAATCGGTTAGCAAAGAAAGAATTTGGCTCTTGTCCAAAAAAATATCAGAGTTAACATGGGTTATAGTACCGGCCTTTTCATCCAATATATCTAAACCCTTATTAGTGCCTAACC
>JAYSXR010000016.1:0-6485 GCA_043717145.1 Chitinophagaceae bacterium
AGGCTGGTTAGAACAGGAAGTACTGTAGACGTAAAAGTAAATGAGAGTGCACAAACCATGCGCAAAGCGGTGATTATTGCTACAGAACCACAAGTAAACCAAACAACAAGAAACTTAAAAGTACGTGCGGTTTTGCAAGATAGCAAAGTGAACCCCGGTGCCTATGTAAAGGTGTTTATTGCCGCCAAAGCCAACCAGCAGAGTATCCTTGTTCCCACCAATGCCATTATTCCAGATGATAAGAATAAACAACTGGTAGTGGTAAAGAACGGGAAAGCGGCATTTATTAATGTAGAAACTGGCGCAAGGCAGGCGGATAATATCGAAATAATCCATGGGATACAAACAGGTGATACCATAGTGGTAACCGGACTGTTATTTGCCAGGCCTAAATCGCAGTTAAAAATCCGAAAGGTAAAAACCCTTGAAGAGTTAGCTAATTGATTTTTGCAAATGCCCATTTCCTGATCTTACGAAACAGAACAGCCAGACAACTATGAATATTTCTGAATTATCATTAAAGCGACCGGTATTAGCTACCGTAATGAACCTGCTGATCATCCTGTTTGGATTGGTAGGGTTTAGTTTTCTTGCTGTGAGGGATTATCCTGCCATTGATCCGCCCATTATATCCATCAATACCAGTTATACAGGTGCCAATTCAGATATTATAGAAAGTCAGATTACCGAACCTTTGGAAAAACAAGTGAATGGTATTCCGGGTATCCGTTCTATTTCCTCTTCCAGTTCTTTAGGTAACAGTAATATAACCGTTGAATTTAACCTGGGTGTTGACCTGGAAGCTGCTGCCAGTGATGTGCGCGATAAAGTAGGCCAGGCGCAAAGAAGCCTGCCACAGGATATTGATGCCCCACCGATTGTTTCCAAAGCGGATGCCAGCAGTGATTTTATCCTGGTATTGTCTGTACAGAGCCATTCAAAAAGCCTGTTGGAATTAAGCGATTATGCAGAGAATGTTTTGCAGCAGCAGCTACAAACCATAAAGGATGTGAGCTCTGTAAACATATTCGGACAAAAACGTTACGCCATGCGTATCTGGCTGAACCCGGATAAAATGAGCGCGCACAATATAGCTTTTACTGATATCAGAACAGCTATCAACACAGAAAATATTGAATTACCCCCCGGAAAGATCTATGGTAATAATACAGAGCTGATCATTCGTGCATTGGGCAGGTTAAAGAATGAAGATCAGTTCAAAAGCCTGATCATCAAAGAAGACCCAACCGGAATTGTACGCTTAGGTGATGTGGCCAAAGTAGAACTGGGCCCCGAACAATTGGAACAATCATGGAAAGTAAATGGTGTGAATGCAGTGGGCCTTGCCATTGTTCCCCAACCCGGCGCCAACAATGTAGAGATTGCCGATGAATTCAATAAACGCCTTGAACAGATCAAAAAATCAAATAAGGCAGATATTGAACTGAAGGTTATTCTTGACAACACCATTAATATACGTAAATCGCTGGCCGAAGTAAAAGATACACTCATCATTTCTTTCAGCCTGGTGGTATTAGTGATCTTCCTGTTTTTCCGTAACTGGCTTATTGCATTGCGTCCGTTAATAGATATCCCTATTTCATTGGTGGCTACTTTCTTTATCATGTACATTGCCGGGTTCTCCATTAATATCCTCACTCTTTTGGGAATTGTGCTGGCTACCGGATTGGTAGTGGATGACGGTATAGTGGTAACAGAAAATATTTTCCGCAAACTCGAAGAGGGCTTACCTATTCGCAAAGCGGCATTGGAAGGAAGTAAAGAAATTTTTTTCGCAGTAATTTCCACCTCCATCACATTGGCGGTGGTGTTTTTGCCTGTTATATTTTTGGAAGGGTTTGTTGGAAGGTTATTCCGTGAGTTCGGGGTAACACTTGCGGTTGCGGTATTGATCTCTGCATTTGTATCCTTAACCATTACACCCGTATTGAATGTCTACCTGAATAACAAAAATGCACATGAAGGCTGGTTTTACAAAAAAACAGAGCCGTTCTTTACCGGTATGGAAAGCGGGTATAAAAGACTGTTGCAGGGATTTATGAAAATACGCTGGGCGGCCTGGGCAATTGTATTGATCTGCGGATGCATTATTGTAGTAGTTCTGGGAACATTGAAAAGTGAGATCGCGCCTCTGGAAGACAGGAGCAGCGTTCGTTTTTCCGTAACAGCAGCAGAAGGAACCAGTTATAATTACATGCAGAAACTGACAGATAATATTGCCGATTTTCTGATTGATTCTGTTCCCGAAAAAGAATTTATACAAACCCGCACCCCCGCCGGCTTTGGGCCGGGTGGATCTGCCAATTCATCATCGCCGAGGTTGGCATTGATTGAACCCCAATTTAGAAAAAGAAGCCAGAACGATATTGCCAATGACTTGCAGAAAAAACTGGGAAGGTTTAATGAGGCAAGGATATTTGCGATACAGGAACAAACCATCTCTGTAGGATTAGGCTCACGAGGTTCTTTACCTGTCCAGTTCATTTTACAGAATCAGGACCTGGCCAAACTCAAAACCACGATCCCTAAATTTCTCGAAGAAGCCAGAAAAGATAAAACCTTTTCCAATGTGGATGTGAATCTTCGCTTCAATAAACCGGAAGTACAGCTTACCGTTGATAGGATGAAAGTGAAGGACCTCGGTTTATCTACAGCCGATGTAGTTGGTGCGATACAGTCTGCTTTTAGTGGTGGAAGATTGGCCTATTTTATCATGAACGGTTTTCAATATTCTGTGATCGCACAGGTTGAAAGAGACAAAAGGAATAACCCCAATGATATCCGTAATATATATGTGAGAAATAAAAACGGCGATAATATCCCGTTGGATGCGGTGGTGCATATTGAAGAGAGCAGCAACACGGCAACCCTTTATCACTTTAACCGTTATAAGGCTGCAACCATTTCTGCTTCGCTTGCGGAAGGTAAAACCATCGGTGACGGTATTAAAGCCATGCAGGGTGTTGCTAATAAGATGCTGGACGAAACTTACCAGACTTCGTTAAACGGCCCCTCAAGAGATTATTCTGAAAGTTCTTCCAATATCGTTTTTGCTTTTGCCCTGGCACTAATGCTCATCTATCTGGTATTGGCCGCGCAGTTCGAAAGTTTCCTTGATCCGTTTATTATCATGTTAACTGTGCCTTTGGCATTAGCGGGTGCCTTACTTAGTTTGTACCTCTTCAATCAAACACTGAATATCTTCTCTGAAATTGGTATGATCATGTTGATTGGGCTGGTTACCAAGAATGGTATCCTGATTGTTGAATTTGCCAACCAGAAGCGGAAACTCGGTCTAGCTAAACGCGATGCGGTGGTAGAAGCGGCCACGCAAAGACTGCGCCCTATTTTGATGACGAGCTTGGCTACTTCATTGGGTGCCCTGCCCATTGCCCTTAGTTTAGGTGCCGCATCTACCAGCCGTATTCCGCTGGGTATTGTGGTAGTTGGGGGGATCATGTTTTCGCTGGTACTTACTTTACTGGTAATTCCAGCTGTTTATACTTTTATATCGGGTAAGCATAAGGCTACCAAGATTGAAATAACTGAGTAGGTGTGAAGACGGGTGTTACAGGTTTTCATTTAATTCGAACTTCTTCTAACTGTTCGTTATTTTTGCAGTCAAATACGATCTAATGAACCATCCCATAGCCGATATACGCCGAGAGTATAAATTAGAATCATTGAATGAAGGAGATGTGGCTGTAGAACCTTTTCAGCAGTTCACTAGCTGGTGGGATGAAGCAATTAAAAGTGAGATTGATGAAGTAAATGCAATGACGCTGGCTACTTCTACAAAAGATGGTATACCTTCTGCCCGCATTGTTTTGCTGAAAGGATACGATGAACGGGGCTTTATATTTTTTACCAATTATGAAAGTGATAAAGGAAAGGAACTGTCTGCCAATCCACATGCGGCACTCGTATTTTTCTGGAAAGAACTGGAAAGACAGGTTCGTATTGAAGGTCTTGTTGAAAGGGTTAGCGCGGAAGAAAGTGATGCCTATTATCAATCACGTCCGGCCGGAAGCCGCATCGGTGCCTGGGCCTCTCCACAAAGTGAAGTAATCAGTGATAGACAGATAATTGAAAAAAATGTGTTGGCTTACGGGAAAAAATTTGGTACCGGAGTTATTCCCCGCCCTGAGCATTGGGGTGGATATATTGTAAAACCCATAGCCATTGAATTCTGGCAAGGCCGCAGCAGCAGGCTGCACGACAGGATTTTATATACCATTTCGGATAATGGGAATTGGAAGAAAGAGAGGCTAGCGCCGTAAATATGCTGGGATTGAATAATAAAGTAAGCCGCAGGTTATATTTCTAAACAAATAATCTGCGGCTTGTCTTTTAAATAAATTATTACTCCCAAAACAATCTCACTTTCCCGGCACTTTATACCGAAACTGGTTGCCGTAAATCAGGTCTTTACAATAGGAAACATTCAATTCAAAATGCTTTTCTCCATTAATTACTATTGTCCTCAAATCGCCTAAAAACAGGGTATTTCAGTAACAATTGGGCCGGCCAGCAGATAAAATCCTTAATTTTTCGCTCTTCCTTCTTTTTTTAATTTCATAAATGTCTCAACATAGTTTTAACTACGTTTAATTTTTATAACCAGCACCTTGAAATAACCTCTATGAGTAATTCTTACTTAGATAACCGGAATTTACGCAACCTGCACCGCGACCTTGGCTATTTTTATGTGGGCCTGATCATTGCTTTTGCTATTTCGGGCATAGCTCAAAACCACCGCAAACAATGGAAACCTGATAGGTATGTGTATGAGTTTAAAAAAATACAAACCGGTTTTCATCTACCCAAAGAATTGGTAACTAAAGACAGTGTACTCGTGTTTAGTAAACAAAACCATCTGGAAGATTTCAGGCAGTTTGATATCCGGAAAGACAGTACACTGGTGATTTCTTATAAAGATGCGGATGCTACTATCCATCTCGATAATGGAAAGGCAGAAGTAAACATCTGGCGCAAACGGCCTATACTGGCAGAGATAACTTTTCTGCACAAGAACAACGGTAACCTTTGGTGGATATGGTACTCAGATATTTTTGCATTGGGATTGATCATCATTGCCTCAACTGGCATGTTCTTAATGAAAGGCAAGAACAGTTTTCGTGGACGTGGGTGGAAATTTGCTTTAACCGGGTTGGTCGTGCCGATTGTGGTGCTGATACTGTTGTTTTAAGGATTTTAAAAATGAAAGAATAAGACGGCAGATTTGCAGATAAAGTTATTTAGATGGGAGGGCTTATAAAAAATGCCCTTTAAATCTTTGTGGCACTCTTTTTTATGTGTGATCCGTGTTAAAATAATTGCAATGGCTTTACTGCTATTTTTCAAGACAAAGGCTTAGCGCTTACAAAGTTTCACACACAGAGCGGATAGCTGTTTTTATAGCGTATCCAGTTTCTTTTAGATGGTTTGTTTATCTGTTTTGGTTTTTCGCAAGAGAAATTGGTTTTTGTAAATGTTGGCGGGGTAAATTGTGGAAAATTTATAACCTATCGAAGATTTGCTTAAAGAAAAAAATCCAGATCTTGAGAATTGTCATCCGGATTGATCAGCAAGGAATATCTTTAAGCAACAAATAATTGATCACTGGACTCGCTTACACATATTGCACTGGGCGCCTGTATGGGCGAAGCTTTTGCAGGCCGCATTGAGGGTAAAAAAGCAATGCTTTGGGGAATGCTTGCTCAGAGTATTCCGGATATTGATTTTATCGCTTCTTTCTGGTTAGATACACCCAGTAACCTATTGGCACACCGGGGGTTTACACATTCCATTTTATTTGGTATAATCGTGGCACTGGTATTTGCGAAGATTGCAGAAAGGTGGCATCGCCCGCATAATATTTCCTATATCTCATGGGTGCTTTTTTTTGGCGTAACCATAATGACACATATATTTTTGGACGGGTTTAATAGTTATGGTGTAGGCTGGCTTGAACCTTTCTCGCATTCCCGTATTTCATTCAATATTATTTATGTAGCTGACCCTTTTTTTTCGATAGCGCCGGGCATCGCATTGATTGCTCTTTTATGGCTAAAACAAAAAGATAAGAAAAGAAATTTCTGGTGGAAATTCGGCTTGTATACCTGCTTTTTGTTTCTGGGCTATTACACCGTTAATAAAGCGTATATTAATAAGGAGGTAAAACAGTTATTAATAAAACAACATATAAAATATACCCGTTATTTTACTACGCCTGCACCACTGCAAAACTGGTTGTGGTATGTAGTGGCAGGAAATGACAGCGGATATTATGTTGGCTACCGCTCAGTTTTTGATTGTTCAAACCAGATAAAGCTGGAATATTTTCCGCGCAATACTTATTTAACGGGTACAGTAAACGACGTAAAGAAAGTAAATCAGCTTATCCTTTTTTCTCAACAATTTTATACTGTAGAAAAAAAACAGGATACAATACTGTTTAACGA
>JAYSXR010000151.1:0-13730 GCA_043717145.1 Chitinophagaceae bacterium
GAAAAAATTTTACTGAACTTTTGGCCAATCCAAATGATCCGACTAATTATATACAGATCCGGCAGTCTTTAGAAGTAATCACTGACCTTAACCAACAGGCCATTCTGCGTAAAAATGAAGTGGCTAATAAAACGGCTGAAGATGCTACCCTTTGGTTAACTGTTATATTTGTAATTCTGAGCCTGATCACTTTTACTTTTGTAATCAATTTTCCGGAAGTGATTTCTACCCCTGTTCGGTTATTAAACGAAGGTATCCGCGCCATAGCCGATAAAAATTACAACAAGCGTATTTACCTGAAACAGGAAGATGAGTTTGGTGAACTGGCAAATGCATTCAACACCATGGCTGAAAAACTGGATGAATATG
Organism: Chitinophagaceae bacterium; assembly: GCA_043717145.1. Classification (GTDB taxonomy): domain Bacteria; phylum Bacteroidota; class Bacteroidia; order Chitinophagales; family Chitinophagaceae; genus Sediminibacterium. The sequence goes on from JAYSXR010000151.1 coordinate 370, forward strand.
AACACAGCAACCTGGCCCAGATAAAATTCGAAAAAAGCCGTATTGAAACTATCATAAACCAAATGAAAGACGGAATCATAGGCCTTGATAGCAAAAATAATATCCTGTTCCTCAATGAGGTTGCTCAAAGACTGTTAGGATTAAAGGAATCAGACATTATGGGAATGTATGCAGCTGATATCGCCCTAAAAAACGACCTAATGCGAAGCCTGTTACAGGATGAGGAAAAAAAGGAATTTAAAATATACGCCGACAATAAGGAAAGTTATTTCAATAAAGATGTATTGAATGTTACTGATACTGAAACAGTGATCGGGCAAGTAATTGTACTGCGAAACATAACCCCCTTTCATGAACTGAATGAGGCAAAAACACATTTTATTGCTACCGTATCTCATGAATTAAAAACACCGATCTCATCCATTAAAATGAGTGCGCAGTTATTAACGGATAACCGCGTGGGTAATTTAAATACTGAACAACAGGAACTTATTAAAAGCATAATAGATGATTCTGATAGATTATTAAAAATTACCGGCGAGTTATTGAATATGTCGCAGGTAGAAACTGGTAACATACAATTAAAGCTACAGGCTACAGACCCGTTACAGATCATAAACAAGGCAATTCAGGCCGTTCAGTTTCAGGCCCAACAAAAAGGGATCACACTGCATAAAAATATAAACGAAAATTTGCCCGCAATTCTGGCTGATATTGAAAAAACATCTTGGGTGTTAATTAATTTTTTAACGAATGCCGTTAAATATTCTTCGGAAGAAACCAGTATTGATATTGGCGCTTATGTACAGAATAATCATGTAATTTTTACTGTAACAGATAAGGGAAGCGGTATTGATGAAAAATACCTGCCTAAAATATTCGACCGTTATTTTAAAGTTCCGGGAATACAGGAAGGAACTGGTACCGGTTTAGGTCTCTCTATTTCGAAAGAATTTATTGAAGCCCAGCACGGTCATGTAGGGGCCGTTAGTATACCCGGACAGGGAAGCCGTTTTTCATTCTCGCTGCAGTTTGCGTAGATTCAGATTAGCATCTGTTAGCGATGATGTGCATCCGTTACCCGTTTCAAAGGAAGGTAAACTTTAGGGTTGATAACCAATGGCACATGTTCGATTACTGTAGCTGCACTATCCAGTCCAAAGGCTTTCTGATCTGATTGCGAGAAATTTTTGATACTGAAATAAGAATCCATAATGAACCCTTCTTTAAAAGAGAATTCATTTTCTACTGACAGGAAAGTTTCAATAATTACGTAAGTAATATCTGCATGGAAGGTTTTCCGGTCGAGGCTCTCATATTTATTTTCAGTACGGATTTGACTCTGTGTATACATTTCCTGCATCACCATTTTAAACAACAGGTTGATCCTGGGTTGTACCCGAAAACCCAGTTTAAAATCTACCCGTATTATTTTTCCTTCAACAATTTCTTTGGTACTGTATTCCATAGTATATGGAGCATCCGCACGGTCTATATGCACAAACCAATATACTTCTGCCCGCTTGGGTTTACGGTGCAGGATGGAATGCATGATTCTTTTTTCTATTTCGCCGTCAAAATCCGCTTTTGTTAAATACACCAGGTGCGTGGCATATTTAGGGAAATCCTTATCACTGCTCAATCCCAATAACCTCGGCACGTAATCTGTAACCCTTACAAATTGCAAGTAACGGTTCGTAATCTTACGTGCCCTGAACCAAACTACCATGATAAAAATGAGCCCCAACTCAAAAAACAGAAACATCCAGCGTTGTTTGATCTTTGCAACATTCGCAATAAAAAAGGCAACTTCTACTGTAATAAATACAATCATGATGAGTGTTACAATACTAAGTTTCCATTTCTTAACCCGAAGCATATAAACAGACATTAACATGGTAGTCATCAACATCGCAATCACGATTGAAAAACCATAAGCCGCTTCCATATGGCCGCTTTCGCGGAAGTACAACATCATTCCCACACAACCGATCCATAATATCCAGTTAAGGCTGGGGATATAAATCTGGCCTTTAACATCTGTTGGGAATTTAATCGTTACCCTTGGCCAGAAGTTCATACTGATGGCTTCACTGATGAGTGTAAAAGACCCGCTGATCAGTGCCTGACTTGCAATAATGGTAGCCAGTGTGGCAATTATAATACCCGCAAGTAAAAACCAGTGCGGCATCAATTCATAAAACGGATTTAATCCATTTAATGTATTGCTGTGGTGAGAAAGTAACCATGCGCCCTGCCCCATGTAATTTATAATCAGGGCTGTTTTTACAAAGCCCCAGCTCACTTGTATATTTTTTCTGCCGCAATGGCCCAGATCACTATATAATGCCTCGGCACCTGTAGTACAGAGGAATACCGCACCTAATAACCAAAATCCTTTGGGATAATTGACCAGTAAATCAAAAGCATAATAAGGGTTTACAGCTTTGAGAATCGCCGGCAAGTGCATGATTTGTACGCCCCCGAGCACCATAATCATCGTAAACCATACTAACATGATGGGGCCAAAAGCAAAACCAACTATTTTGGTGCCAAATCGCTGGAAGAAAAAAAGCAGTGAAATAATGGCAATCACAATACCAACCGTAAGGGTATTACCCGGAACGATCGTTGTTTCCATTCCTTTTAAGCCACCCAATCCCTCGATAGCCGATGCCACAGAAATCGGGGGTGTAATAATACCATCTGCCAGCAAAGTGGCAGCGCCTATTATTGCCGGAACATATATCCACTTGGCATACCTGCGAACAAGTGCATACAGTGAAAAAATACCACCTTCACCCTTGTTATCGGCTTTGAGGGTAAGGAATACATACTTGAAGGTGGTCTGTAAAGTTAGTGTCCATACAACGCAGGAAATCCCGCCATACACCAATTGATCAGTAATAGTCCTTTCGCCGATGATTGACCGGAAAACGTATAATGGCGAAGTTCCAATATCACCATAAATGATTCCCAATGTTACAAATAAACCTGCTACGCTGATCTTATTTAACTGGTTATGCTCAGACTGGTTTGGCGACATGTTACTTGCGGATTTTTTCTAACGTTATCGGGAAATAAATAAAGCACAAAACCATTGTACAGGTAGGCAATCGAATAATTAATAAAGGTAAAGATAGTATCACCTATGCATATGAAATCAACTATTATTAAGCCTGATTTAATAACTAACTTTTGTTAGTTATTAAATGCTACATAATATTTTAAGCCATAGTAGCCCATATTCCAAAACGCTTTTCTACTGCAGCAAACCGGTAATTGAAAATATGTGCCAATTGTTTTTTCACCATTATGGTATTTGCAATATCTCCCAAAAACCAAAGAGGTAGTTTATAATGCACAATATCCGTCATCTCAACTCCACCGGCTACCGCTTTAAAATGGTGTTGGTGATGCCATAAACTATAGGGGCCAAAACGTTGCTCGTCAATAAAATACTGTTGGTCCTGCACATGCGTAATCTCCGTCATCCAATACAATGGGATACCGAGAACAGGCTTCACTGTATATTCAATTACCTGCCCTGCATACATTTTATCGCCATGATGTTGGGAAATGATCTGGAAGCCGAGATTGGAAGGTGTAATGTCTTTTAAATTATCCGGCTTGCTAAAAAAATCCCAGGCCTGTTCTAAAGTGATCGGTATTTTTTGAATGGTTTTGAGGACATATATTTTAGACATGGGGGTATTTATTTTACATGTAACAATAATACATCCGGAAAGTTCAACTCACCACGACTATGCTTCGCTGGCCAACTTTTCTCCTTTGAACCCCCTCTTTGCGCAGCAGGGAGGGGTTACGAGCGCACCGATGAGTGGGTGAGTATAATTACAATTATCTTTACTCCATGCACAAAAAAGACCAGTTCGAAAAAATATATACCGCCCTCAACGAACAGCAAAAACGTGCTGTAGATACGATTGAAGGACCGGTTATGGTGATTGCCGGCCCCGGTACCGGTAAAACGCAAATTCTTGGTGCACGGATCGGAAAAATTTTATTAGATACGGATACACAACCTGAGAATATTCTTTGTCTTACTTACACAGATGCGGGTGCGGTTGCCATGCGTAAACGACTGCTTAGTTTTATTGGCCCCGATGCCTATAAAGTGAACATCTACACTTTTCATGCTTTTTGCAATGATATTATCCAGGAAAATTTATCGCTATTTGAAAAAACAGTATTAGATCCTATTTCGGACCTGGAGAAAATTGATTTGTTTAAGGAATTGATTGACAAATTTCCCAAAAACCACCCGTTAAAAAGGTACCGTGGTGATGTGTACTTTGAAATTAAAAACCTTCAACAACTATTCAGTTCCATGAAACGGGAAGGATGGACACCGGTTTTCATCAATGAAAAGGTCGATGAATATTTGGCTGATATACCTAACCGGGAAGAATTTGTTTATAAGCGGGCCTACAAACAATTTAAAACCGGCGATCGCAAAGAAAACAAGATTGAAGAAGCCAAAGAAAAAATGGAAAAACTGCGTGCGGCAGTAAATGAGTTTGAGCGTTTTCAAAAACTCATGCGTAACCGAAATCGCTACGATTTTGATGATATGATCAATTGGGTGATCAAAGCTTTTGAAGAAAATAAATTATTGCTCTCCCGCTACCAGGAACAATTTTTATACATTCTGGTTGATGAATACCAGGATACCAGTGGTACGCAAAACCGGCTTGTAGAATTACTCATCAGCTACTGGGAACAACCCAATGTGTTTGTAGTAGGGGATGATGATCAGAGTATTTACCGTTTTCAGGGAGCCAGTGTAGAGAATATGCTGGGCTTTGCCACAAATTATCAAAAGGAACTGCTAACGATTGTACTTACCGATAACTACCGCTCCACCCAACCCATACTCGATATTTCGAAAACGCTGATAGACAGAAATGAAGAACGCCTGATTAACCAGATAGAGGGCTTAACCAAAACATTATCATCTGCTAATAGTGCATTAAACCAGTTAACGCACAAGCCCCTTTTGAAAGAATACGAAACACAGCGGCAGGAAATGATTCATGTAACGCTGGAAGTAGAAAAACTTTTACAACAGGGGACAGTACCCGGACTGATAGGCATTATCTATAAGGAGAATAAATATGGTGAAGAACTCTCTCAATATTTTGCGCAAAGAAATATCCCGATATTCAGTAAACGAAACCTGAATATTTTAGAGATTCCTTTGGCCAAAAAACTCATCTTATTATTGGAATACCTTGCCGCAGAACATGATATTCCTTATGGTGGTGATGAGATGTTGTTTGAAATACTTCATTTCGATTGGTTCAATATCCCGCCAATTGAGATTGCCAAACTAACCACTGCTGTTGCCGACAGAAGGTTTGGAGAGAATAAAACATCGCTCCGGAAACTGTTAAGCGAAAAAGCAAATGCACCTGCTGCTGACCTCTTTAGCCAGATTGCACCCGCAGGGATGAAAGAAGCGGCAACTGCCATTGAAAAACTAGTCGCAGATGCCGTCAATGTTACATTAGTGAACCTGTTTGAAAACTGTATCAGGCAAGCCGGTGTGCTCACATGGATCATGCAAAGCCCCGATAAACACCAGCATTTGCACGTGATTACTAGCCTGTTTGATTTTGTAAAAGAAGAAGCGAGGAGAAACCCAGCATTATCATTAGGCCAATTAGTCAATATTTTTATGTTAATGGAAAAAGAAGGCCTGGGCTTGCCATTAGTTCAGGTTAGCGGAAGTGATAAAGGGATAAATCTGTTAACAGTACATGGCTCTAAAGGCTTGGAATTTGAACATGTATTTTTAGTTGGCTGTAATGCCACCAATTGGGAAAAGAAAAAGAAACCGGGTGGCGGTTATAGCTTTCCCGATACGATGTTTGCTACCCAGCCCAAACAAAAAGATGAAGAAGAATTACGTCGCCTCTTCTATGTGGCACTCACCAGGGCAAAACAATATTTACATATTTCTTACAGCTGCTTTAAAAATGATGGTAAACAGTTAGAGCCTTCTATGTTCATTGCCGAGATACAGGATACACATACATTACCCGTTGAAAAAATCATCCTTGATACAGAGGTGATCAGTAAGTTTGCCATGATACAATTCATATCTGTACAGGCACCCGAAATTGAAAAAGTGGAAACCGATTTCATTACACAGATACTAGATAAGTTTGTAATGAACGTAACCGCATTGAATAATTACCTTAAATGCCCGCTGCAATTTTATTTTCAAAACCTGGTACGTGTTCCTTCAGGCAAATCGGAAGCCACTGAATTTGGTTCTGCCGTGCACCATGCGTTGCAAAAATTATTTGAGAAAATGCAGGCAACTGAATATTTCCCGCCAAAAAAGGAATTCGTTTTAGATTTTGAATGGTATATGAACCGCCACCGCGAAAGTTTTACCAAAGAACAGTTTGCGCGAAGAATTGAATATGGACAGGAAGTGTTAAGTAACTATTACGATCAATACATTGCTTCATGGAATAGGATTGTGGCGGTTGAAAGAACCATTCGAAACGTAATTGTTCAGGATGTACCATTAAAGGGCAAGTTGGATAAACTAGAATTTGATGGCAAAGCAGTAAATGTAGTAGATTATAAAACTGGGGATATTGACAAAGCGAAGGACAAATTAAAATCACCTCACGAAAATGATCCTAATGGCGGCGATTACTGGCGGCAGGCAGTTTTCTATAAAATATTAGTAGATCATTACAAGCAGAAAAATTGGGAAGTGGTAAGTGCCGAGTTTGATTTTATTGAACCCGATAAGAAAAAACAATACCGAAAAGAAAAAATTGTAATTACTCCCGAAGATATTGCTACAGTAACCCAACAGGTGAAAACGGTGTGGAAAAAAATACAGGATCGTGATTTTTACAGTGGCTGCGGAAAGCCTGATTGTCATTGGTGTAATTTTGTAAAAGCCAATAATATGGCTGTCGCATTGCATGATCTTACGGAAAACGGAATCGTCAAGTAAATGCGTCAATTTTCATTTCTTTCGAAACAACGGCATCAAATTATTCGCTTTCCCTTCACAATCCTTTTTGCTATTAAGTAGTGCGGAGTTCTATATTTGTGGTTACATGAACCGTTCATTTACACAGATTATATTATTGGGTTGCATAATTATAAAACTTGCGGCATTATCTTCCTGTGCTAATATCATTCCCCCCGGTGGGGGCCCAAGGGATAGTTTGCCACCCCGGTTGATAGGTGCTTTTCCGAAAGATTCTGCCATTAATGTAACCGCTAAAAATATCACACTTACGTTTGATGAATATGTAACCTTGCAAGGTGTTCAGGAAAACCTGATTGTCTCCCCAACATTGAAAAATATCCCGTTGGTAGATTATAAACTCAGAAATGTAACCATTAAAATAAAAGATTCTTTAGAACCCAACACCACCTATTCACTCGATTTTGGCGAGTCGGTAAGAGATGTAAACGAAGGAAATATCGCCAGAGGAATAACCTATGTTTTTTCAACGGGCAACACCATTGACTATAATACCTATTCCGGCAAAGTGTTGTTAGCAGAGAGTGGCAAAACAGACAGCAGCCTTATTGTTGTATTATACAAAAACCTTTCGGATACAGCGATTGCTAAATTGAGCCCGCGTTACTATACCCGAATTAACGGAAAGGGCGAATTCATGTTTCACAACTTACCACCAGGTAATTTTGCCGCTTATGTAGTACCGGGTATTAATAATTATAGAAGGCGATACGATGATAGTACCCAATTATTCGCTTTTAGAAATGGCCCCATAACCATTCAGACCAATATGCCGCATGATACATTCTTTGCTTACCAGGAATTTAAACGCATAGAAAAATCTGTAAATAATTCTTCCGTTAAATTATTGCCAGGCAAGGAGGATAAGCGCTTACGATACTCCATAGAATTGGATAATGGCCAGCAGGATATTTTGAAGAACCTTAGTTTAACCTTTACCCGAAAGCTTTCTGGTTTTGACAGTACCGGGTTTACATTATACGATACGGGCTACCATAAACTTTTCGGTTATTCTTTTTCACTTGATACGAGTAAAACGAAGGTGATGCTGAAATATAAATGGAAAGAAGCAACACCTTTCCGGCTATTGATTGCCAAAGATGCCGTATCAGATTCTGCAGGCATTACCTTAGCCAAAGCAGACACACTTCGTTTCTTTACAAAAAAAGAGTCTGATTACGGGAGTCTCCGTCTTCGTTTTACTAACCTGGACCTATCTAAAAATCCGGTATTACAATTCGTTCAAAATGATAAGCTCGTAGAATCCGTTCCCATTACAGACCTTCTTTTTACAAGAAAGCTTTTCCGTCCGGGGGCCTACGAGCTAAGAATATTATTTGACACTAACAAAAACGGCACCTGGGATGCGGGCCAGTTCTTTGGCACCAAACGCCAACCCGAAATTGTACAACTTATCCCTAAACAACTCAATATCAAGCCCAATTGGGATAATGAGGTGACGATATCTTTGTAGACGGATAGGTTGTCATTAGACCATTGTCTATGAGCTATTGACAACATAATCTTAACTTTACACCCGCAACCGGTAACCAAACATGCAACTTCCCTCATCACTTCTTCAAAATGCTGTAGCCGAATTTTCCAAACTACCGGGTATTGGAAAAAAAACGGCTTTGCGCCTGGTATTGCATTTATTAAAGCAGGATGTAAACGACGTACAGCATTTTGGTGAAACCATAGCGCGAATGCGCAGGGATATTAAATTCTGCCAGCGTTGTTATAATGTGAGTGATGGCGATATCTGTTCTATCTGCTCCAATTCCATGCGCAACCAGCGAATGATCTGTGTGGTTGAAAATATACGCGATGTGATAGCCATAGAAAGTACCCAGCAGCTTAATGGAACCTACCATGTTTTGGGTGGCATCATTTCACCCCTGGATGGTATTGGCCCCGACCAACTGGCTATCGAGTCGCTGGTTATGCGTATTAGTAAAGAAGAAACGGAAGAATTGCTTTTTGCACTTAGTCCTAATATACAGGGTGATACCACTATTTATTATATACAAAAGAAGATTGCCCATCTCCCTTGCCGTATTACTACCATTGCCCGCGGCATTGCATTCGGCGGCGAGCTGGAATACGCAGATGAGATGACCCTTGCCCGCAGTATCGCCAATCGCCTGCCCGTTCAGCAATATGTGAAATAAGTACGTTGTTCGGCTCCGCTGAGTAACCACTATTCGCAAGCCTCGGGCTGTCCGCCCAAAGAAGTAATTTTTATCATCAGGCAACCATTATTTTCCACTCCCGTACCCATTGTATCAGTAACAATGAATATTTTGCAGCTTCAACTGCAAATGATGATTTTATGAAAAAATGGATCAAAATCGTACTTATTGTTGGTGCAATAGTTCTTATAGCAGGAAGCATTACTGTTTTTTGGTTATTTAACAAGCCACATCGCGATGTAACAAAAGAGCAGGGTATGCAACTGTCGGCACAGAAGTTGTATGATGCTTTTCGTACAAATGAAGCTCAGGCAAATAAACAATACCTGGACAAAGCCATTGAAATGACGGGGGAAGTAGCTGAAGTAATTACCAACCAAGATGGCAATATCGTGGTAAATTTTAAAACAAATGATCCGCTTTTTGTAATCAATTGTACTTTTAAAACTAACCCGGGCCTATTGAAACCAGGACAAATGATCACTTTTAAAGGTATTTGTACAGGCTATATTCCAGATGCTAATGTTGTAATTAATGAAGGCGTACTTGTAAAATAAAAATAAAATGAACCTGATGAAAATATTCTTATCCCTTATTATTTCTGTTGTGTTTTTTGTAAACAATACCGATGCACAAAAGATCTTTGCCACCCGTAACGGCAAGGTCAGTTTTTCAGCACCTTCCGATGAAGATGTGAAAGCGGTGAACAATGAAGTAACCAGCCGCCTGGCATATAATGGCCAGATGACTTTCAGTTTATTAATAAAAGGTTTCAAATTCAAATATGCCGAAATGCAGGAACATTTTAACGATCAGTACCTTGAAAGCAGTAAATTTCCGAGGGCCGATTTTAAAGGAACCATTGTGAATTTGAAAGAGGTAAATTTCAGTAAAGATGGTTCTTATAAAGTATCTGTAAAAGGTGACCTGACTATGCACGGTATTACTAAAAACATAACTGCCAACGGAACGCTGGACATAAAAGCAGGGAAGCCGGTTACAGCTTGTCAGTTTATCGTATTGATGAAAGATTATAAAATAGATGCATCCAGCGTAACAGATAAAGTAAGCGTGGATATTAGCTGTCAATACCAATAATCATTTCTCATATTAAAAATCAATGTTATGAAGATCTTTTCAAAAAGGTTACTGGCTACGGCATGCCTATACATTATCGGCCTTCAAAGCTATTCGCAACAGGTTGACCTGTTTAAAATGCAGGATAGTACGAATGCTGCAGAAAATAAAAATGGCCGTGAGCCCATTGTCAATACATTTTACTCAACCCGTCTGGTTAACAGCCATACCGTTGAGATAACCGGTGCAGGTAGTATGGATTTCAGGATCAACCACCGTTTTGCCCCCCTGAACCTGGGTTTTTACGATATGTTCGGACTCGATTTTGCCTCTATGCGGCTGGGTTTTGATTTTGGCATTGTAAAAAACTTAATGGTTGGCATCGGCCGCATAACTTTCAATAAGGAATACGATGGTTTTATCAAGTATCGGTTACTTCACCAAAGCACTGGTTCAGGTGGTGCACCATTATCCATTGCTTTATTAGGCTCTTTGGCGTATAAGAATATTGACATGGATCCCACACTCAAGGTAACCGGGTCAGACCGAACTTACCTTACAGCCCAGTTATTGATTGCCCGTAAGCTGAATGAACATACATCGGTGCAGCTATCGCCTACCTATATCCATTATAACAGGATTATTAATTTCACCGGTGGCAGTACCAATCTTTTCTCACTGGGCTTCCTTGCAAGACAGAAAATAAGCAAGCGGGTAAGTATAAATGCGGAATACTTTTACCAGGCTACACGTTTTAACGGTACTTATGACCCATTATCTATCGGTGTGGATATCAATACAGGTGGCCACGTGTTTCAACTGCATTTTACTAATTCTACCGGCATGAATGAGCATTCTTTCATCCATGAAACTACCGGTTCATGGGGCAATGGGGATGTCCGCTGGGGCTTTAATATCTCCCGTATATTCAATATCGGAAGAAGAAAATAACCATACACCCGAATATCGAATATTAACAGGGAATGTTGAATATTGAAGTGGTAATTCAGCATTCAACATTCCTTGTTCGATACTCAATACCCCTTCCCCCTCTCCCCGCTTATATTTTGTTATAAGTGTGCAGCCCTTTATCTTTGCAATACTCTTACAGGCGGATTTGTTTATTGTTCGGCCTGAACTCCTGCTAAAAGCAGGTCAAATCGAACTAATAAACGTTTAAAGTGCCCTTCTTAACACTCCTAAGCGTTTACAGTTCGTTATTAAGTAACCGGATCCCGATCCAGAAATAGAATAACTGTATGGATATCAGAAAAGAACTCGGAAAAAGGATATTGGTGATAGATGGTGCCATGGGTACCATGATACAGCGCCATCAACTAACAGAAGAAGACTATCGCGGGGAGCGTTTTAAAGACTGGCATTCCGATGTAAAAGGCAATAATGATCTCCTTTGCATTACCCAACCGGAGATTATCAAAGGCATACACAAACAATACCTGGCCGCTGGTGCAGATATTATTGAAACCAACACTTTCAGCAGCACTGTTATAGCCATGGCCGATTACGACATGCAGGCATTGGCTTATGAATTAAATGTAGCAGCAGCCAAATGCGCTAAAGATGCCGTACATGAATTTATGAATGAGCACCCCGGCTCAACAGCAAAATTTGTTGCCGGTGCGATCGGCCCTTTAAACAAAACACTCAGTTTATCGCCCGATGTAAATAACCCCGGTTTCCGCGCCGTTACTTTCGATGAAGTGGTTGCCGCTTATTATGAACAGATCAGGGGGCTGGTAGATGGTGGCGTAGATCTGCTGCTTATTGAAACCATTTTCGATACATTAAATGCCAAAGGCGCCATTTTTGCAGCTAAGAAATATTTCAGAGACCAGAAAAAAACCGAATTGCCGATTATGATCAGTGGCACCATAACTGATGCATCGGGCAGGACATTGAGCGGGCAAACATTAGAAGCTTTCTACACATCAGTCATGCACGCTAACCCATTAAGTGTTGGATTGAATTGCGCATTAGGGGCAGCAGAAATGAGGAGCCATATAGAAGAGCTTTCACAAATCGCCTCCTGCTATACCTCTGCTTACCCAAATGCCGGTTTACCAAATGCCATGGGTGAGTATGATGAACAACCCCATGAAACAGCCCATTTTATTGAAGAATGGGCCAACCAGGGCTTTGTAAATATTGTAGGTGGATGCTGCGGCACCACACCCGACCATATAAAACATATTGCCGATAATGTGAGAAAAATCACACCCAGGCCATTGCCTGTTTTAAAAACCGAATTAGTTTAAATCTTTGCGAATCATTGCGCTTTTGCGACTTAACGGTTAAATAGAAAATTATGCGTTCAACAATCAATATCAAACCTTACTTACGCTTATCAGGCCTTGAGCCATTGGTTGTGCGTCCTGAAACAAATTTTGTAAATGTGGGTGAGCGAACCAATGTAACCGGTTCGAAAAAATTCGCCAGGCTTATCAGGGATAATCAATATGAAGAAGCTTTATCCGTTGCCCGCCAACAGGTTGAAAGTGGTGCGCAGGTATTGGATGTGAACATGGATGATGCAATGCTGGAGGGAGTAACTGCCATGACAACCTTTATGAACCTTATCCAGAGTGAGCCGGATATTGCCCGTATCCCAATCATGATTGACAGTTCTAAATTCGAAATTATAGAAGCTGGCTTAAAATGTGTTCAGGGGAAATGTATCGTAAACTCCATTTCCATGAAGGAAGGGGAAGACAAGTTTATTGAACAGGCTTTTACCTGCAAAGCGTTTGGTGCCGCCGTTATTGTAATGGCATTTGATGAAGTGGGGCAGGCAGATACCAAACAACGCAAAGTAGAAATCTGCCAACGCGCTTATAAAATATTAACTGAAAAAGTAGGGTTTGCCCCACAGGATATTATTTTCGATCCGAACATTTTCCCGGTCGCAACGGGGATGGAGGAGCACCGTTTAAATGCCCTCGATTTTTTCAACGCGACAAAATGGATCAAGGAAAATCTTCCTCACGCAAAAGTTAGCGGCGGAGTGAGTAACGTTTCATTTTCGTTCC
>JAYSXR010000152.1:0-1520 GCA_043717145.1 Chitinophagaceae bacterium
ATGTAGTAATCACAGATCCCCCAAGGGCGGGAATGCACGAAAAATTGGTTAAAAAACTATTGGATATAGCTGCGCCAACCGTTGTTTATGTAAGTTGCAACCCGGCAACCCAGGCAAGGGACCTGGCTTTGCTGGACGAAAAATACCGGGTAAAAAAAATTCAACCAGTAGATATGTTTCCGCATACTTTACATATCGAAAACGTGGTACAGTTAAAATTAAAAAACTAACAGGCCCAACCACCTACAAAGGGAGAGGGGTGCTAACTTATATTTATGAAAACTGCTGATATAGTATACAATTTTTTCAATTTCCCCTATAGGGGAATGGGGGATAATATATGACAGAATTTAGACCCAGCCGATTTGAGATATTGCCTGCCGTTGTAAAAAACCTGCTAATCATTAACGGGTTGTTCTTTCTTGCGCAAAATACACTTGGGGGCCCTACCAGTGAGTTTTCATTTGAAAATGTATTCGCCCTTCATGCTTGGCAGAGCAGTTTGTTTAAACCATGGCAATTAATAACGCATATGTTTTTGCATGGCGATTTTAGCCATATCCTCGGAAATATGTTTGGGTTATGGATGTTTGGTTCTGTGTTGGAAAATCTATGGGGTTCTAAAAGATTCCTTACTTTTTATATAGTGTGCGGATTGGGTGCTGCTTTGATCCATTTACTGTTTTTAAGTTGGGAGCTGATGCCGATAATGAAAGATTATGCCCTTGTTTTTCAACAGCATGCAGCAGGTAATGGGGCACAGGCCGATGCAATGATCAATTTTATTTTACGGCACAACCTGGCCTTTGATAACAGAGATGCACTGCTCAGCTACATGCGGGAAAACCCGGAAAATACCGAGTTTATGTCGAGGATGTTTAATAATATCACCACGTATTACCAGAACAACCTGAATACAGCTACCATTGGTGCCAGTGGTGCGGTATTTGGGGTATTGGCGGCTTTTGTGTACCTCTTTCCCAATACCTATCTCTATATTTATTTCCTGATACCGGTGAAAGCAAAATGGATAGGACTTTTATATTTCTCGTATGAACTGTTTTTTGCGCTGCGGAATTCTGCCGGCGATCATGTGGCTCGATGGGCACATGTAGGTGGTGCCATAGTAGGCCTGCTGATCGTAATAACCTGGAACAAAACGAATAAAAAAACGTTGTATTAGCGTAGCCGAACTGTAAAATCGTGAGAAACATTATGTTAATACCATCATATAAAACCAATCGTAAAATTTTATTAGGGCAGGATAACAATGCACTCGTTTTTTTATTCGCCATTAATGCATTGGTGTTTGTACTGATTAATTTTCTTAAAATTGTTTATTTTCTCTCCGATATACCTATGGAGTTTTTTTATAAGCAGATACTTAACTGGTTTACCCTTCCGGCAGCTATGGATTCATTGGCTACCAAGCCATGGACCATCCTGGTATATATGTTTACCCACCATAGTATCTGGCATTTATTGAGCAGTGTTTTGTGGCTCTGGTGTTTTGGTTTCAT
>JAYSXR010000153.1:0-4491 GCA_043717145.1 Chitinophagaceae bacterium
CAGGTGGCTGCTTCCATGCCTACCTTGGGAATTGTATAGCTGACATCACCCACATCAGTGGAGCCGCCACCTGCATCAATAACTGGTTTTAAAGGAACAATGGTGGCTGCTTTATCTATGGCTGGTGATTGTTAAGTAAAGGAGGATTGTATTTTTTTGCCAAACTCAATTTCTGCAGGTGAATAAGTAACACCACCCACTTTTTGTAAATTCTGTTGCATGGCTTCACCCAATGTTTGATTGATCAATAGGTCATGTGTTCCGCCAATGATCTTATAATCTACTTTTGTTTCAGTACTCATGAAAGCGCCTTTGGCGGCTTTTACCAATCTTTCGAAAATACTTACCACCCATTCCTTTTTGGGGTGACGTACATAATAAAATACTTCTGCAAAATCTGGAATCACATTCGGTGCCCGGCCACCCTGTATGATCACCTAATGAATACGGGTTTCCTGGGCAACATGTTCACGCACCATATTTACCATATTGTCCATGGCTTCTACACCATCTTATTCCGAGCGCCCTTTTTCAGGGGCCATAGACGCATGTGCCCAAAGGCCATAGATATGGAACTTGGCAGATGTATTGGTTAATGCGCTGGTCATAGTAACACTGTTTGCATCTGCTGGATGCCAGTGCACAGCAACATCCACATCTTTAAATAATCCCGCACGAACCATATAAACTTTACCGCTGCCACTTTCTTCAGCCGGGCAACCATATACACGAATAGTATCGGTTAATTTTTTGGCTTTAATTAGTTTTTTATTTCAATACCTGCAGCAATTGATGCGATACCAAACAGGTTATGCCCGCAACCATGACCGGCATCACTACCGGCAACCGGTTTGTTTTCGGGAACTGTATCCTGTGATAAACCGGGCAGTGCATCATATTCTGCAAGAATGGCGATCATGGGTTTACCACTTCCATAACTGGCTACAAAGGCTGTAGGCATATTCGCCACACCTGCCTGAACAGTAAACCCATTACTTTGTAATGTTTGCTGAAGGAAGGCAGATTTTTTTGTTCTTTGTAGCCTACTTCAGCATAGCCCCAAATTTGTGAAGCAATTTTTTTATAGGTATCATACTTTACATCAATACTTTTAATGGCTTCTTCTTTTAAAAAGAAGTCGTTGCTTTTTGTGCATTTAATACAATTAAAGCCACACAGAGTGAGGCAGTCAGCAAGATCTTTTTGATGATAAAATTTTACAAGTAAATTAAACAAACAGGTCTCTATACAATTCAGCACCTGGAACAACAGAATAATGACTCAGATCAGTAATCCCTTCTGCAGCCATCACTTCTTCGTCAATAAAAGTATTACCGCTGCATTGCGCAGCTGGTTTTGATAAAATATAATACACGGCATCTGCGATAATATCCGGCGTGCGGCTCATTTTTGCCAGTGCTTCGCCACCCAATAAATTTCGTACGGCAGCAGTATCAATTGTTGTCCTTGGCCACAAGGCATTGGAGGCAATTCCTGCACCCTTCAGTTCTGCTGCCCAGCCCAATGCCAGCATACTCATACTGTACTTGGTAATGGTATAAGCAATGTGTCCGCCTAACCATTTGGGATTGAGATTGATGGGGGGTGATAAGGTAATGATATGTGGGTTATTTCCTTTTCTGAGATGTGGGATGCAATATTTACCCATTAAAAAAGTTCCGCGAACATTGATGCTTTGCATCAGGTCGAAACGTTTCGATTCCGTTTGTTCTGTGGGGGTAAGTTGAATGGCTGATGCATTGTTGATCAATACATCAATCCCGCCAAATTTGTCAACAGCCTGTTGCACGGCAGCCTGTATCTGATCCTCATGGCGAATATCCACCTGCACTGCCAATGCTTTTCCGCCGGCAGCTTCTACTTCCTGCGCAGCAGAAAAAATAGTACCGCCAAGGCGGGGGTCTTCTTGTACACTCTTAGCAGCGATAACGATATTCGCCCCTTCTCTGGCTAAACGCAGGGCTATGGCTTTACCTATACCGCGACTGGCGCCGGTAATAAAGACAGTTCTGTTTTTATATGGCATAAGGAATTTGTTAGAAGATAAATGTACGGGATGTGTAGGCTATGGCAATCACACTGCTTTCAAAATATTTCAGGTATTTGCATCTTTGCGAAAAAATTACCACCCTAAGAAATCCTTAATCACTTCTTCCGTCTCGGCACAGGCTTTCTCCAAATTGTCGTTAAAAATAGTCTTGGTGAAGTGGTGAGTGAATGACATTTCATAACTGGCTTTACTAACTCTTGTAGCAAGGCTTTCAAGTGTTTCGGTACCGCGACTTTCGAGCCTGCGCTTGAGCTCCTCTACAGAAGGCGGTTCTATAAAAATGGAGAGGCAATCGCCTGCAAATTGTTGTTGTACATGAATGGCACCTTGAACATCAATATCCAGCATGGGTATTTTTCCCTCGTTCCATATCCTTTCGAGTTCGCTTTTTAACGTACCATAGTATTTGCTTTCATACACCATTTCCCATTCAATAAATGCGTTCTCGTCTATTTTCTGCCTGAAATCTGTTACGTTCATAAAATAGTATTCAATACCTGTTTGCTCATCTCCCCTGGGCAACCGGGTAGTAGCAGAAATGGAAAAAGATAGTTTTGGGTATTTACCAATAAGAAAACGGGTGATGGATGTTTTGCCTGAACCCGATGGTGCCGTAAGTATGATGAGTTTCCGTAAGGACATACAGTAAATTTGAGGCAAAGAAACAATTTAATCGTGAATCGTGAGGCGTGAATCGTGCGTGGGTGATTATATGGGATAAACGCACCATTCACGATCTCCACACTATCTTGTCAGCCAGCGGAATATTTCTTTTTCCTTCTGCTAAAGGGTCATCGGTATAGCCCATGTATAATAAGCCTAGAATATTGTCGTCAGCCGCTAACCCAATATGATTTTTCATAGCGGGGTGATGTGTCATGCCCCCGGTACTCCATAAAACGGCAATATTCAGTGCAGCAGCCCCTAATAATATATTTTGAATAGCGGCCGCAACGGCAGCAAACTCCTCTGCAGCAGGGATGCTGTTACCTGCAGACCGCTTCATAAATACGAGTACAATATGTGAAAGCGTATTGCCCTGCTGTAACAGTTTCTCATATTTTGCCATTGTGAATTTATCCGGTACTGTATTTGCCTTGTACAATTCAGCGTGATCAAAACAGAATTTTTGTATGGCCGTATTTTCATACACAATAAACCGCCACGGTTCAGTAAGGCCGTGGGTGGGTGCCCAATCGGCCAGTTCCAGTAATTGATGAATATGGGAAGCTGCTATCTTTTTACCATTCATGAGAGCAGGTTTGGTACTTCTCCGGCTTTGAATAATATTGCGCAGGGTATTAAATGTATCCATAAGGTAAAGGTATTACTGAGAAAGGATATTTTCTATCGATTGTTGATTATCTGCGATAGGGGTGAAGCAACTAACATAGACGAAGGTATTATCGAATGGGGGTATTTACTAAGTAAATTGAAAGAGTCTTTATATTTATCGAATAGCCTTACATTAAAAAACAATGACAAAGAAAAATATTCTATGTGTATTATTCATTTTCTCTTTATTTTCTTGGAATAATATTCAGGATAACCGCACGAAATATTTCCCTGTATCAGTGGAACCTGTTGAAAGTAATCCTGCAAAAGAAAATGTTTGGGTGTTCCTGTTGGCCGGGCAATCTAATATGGCCGGGCGTGGCTTTGTTGAGCCACAGGATACCCTGCCTAATAAAAGGATTGTAACCATTGATGCCGCAGGCAGATTAATTTATGCAAAAGAGCCCTTACATTTTTATGAACCCACCCGTAACGGACTTGATTGCGGATGCTCCTTTGCCAACACCTTACTTAAACATATCCCCGACAATATCACTATCCTGCTTTTACCAACAGCCATCGGAGGCAGTTCCATCAGTCAATGGCTGGGTGATTCCAGCTACAGGGGCGTAAAGCTCCTGACGAATTTCTGCGATAAAGTTGCCATTGGTAAAAAATGCGGACAGATAAAGGCAGTGCTTTGGCATCAGGGCGAGAGCGATGCCAATAAAATAGCTATTCCTTTTTATAAAGATAAGTTAACTCAATTGTTTACTGTGTTCAGATCCACTATTGAAAATAACCAATTACCTGTTTTTGTTGGGGAACTGGGCTCCTATTCAAACAATAATCAAAACTGGCAATTGATTAACCAGGCTATTCATAATAATTCTTTACAGGATGCAAATGTAACTGTGATAAATACGCACGATTTTATTCATAAAGGAGATACCGTTCATTTTAATTCAGAAGGGCAAAGATTACTGGGCGAAAGGTTTGCTGAGGCATATATTAGCAAAATAAAATAGTCACAAAAAAAAATGGGCAATAAATAATCATGATTTTAATTATCTCAATAATTATTTTATTCGCAATAGCTGTCTTTACTTTTATATGTCAACCTAAATATGGCAAAATGCCGGAAC
>JAYSXR010000154.1:0-4478 GCA_043717145.1 Chitinophagaceae bacterium
GATCAAGCTCACAGAAATGTTCAATGGCAACCATCCGATGCTGGCACAGGCATATTCGCCACTCACCATTCGTTTCTTTATACTGCAAAGTCATTACCGGGGTACTTTGGATTTTGGTAATGATGCATTACAGGCATCTGAAAAAGCATTGAAGCGTTTGTGGGAAGCATATGAATGGGTGAGTAATGACATGTTAATAGTGAGTGGCGAATTGGCGGCGGATAAATTGCTGGATGCGAAAGTGCTGAAGCTGGTAGGTGAATTCGATGAATTCATGAATGATGATTTGAATACCGCCAAAGTGCTGGCCAATATGTTTGAACTTGTATCGGTGATCAATGCTATTAAAGACAAACATATACCTGCCGCATCATTGAGTGCGTCAACGGTTAGCATATTGAAACAACAATTAAAACTTTTTGTAGAAGATATTTTCGGTTTAAAAACGGAACAGGCAGAAAATAACGGCAAACTGGATGGGGTATTACAATTGTTGATTGATATCCGCAAAGAAGCCAAAACCCGTAAAGATTTTGTCACCAGCGATAAAATCCGAAATGAACTCATTGTACTGGGCGTGCAGTTGAAAGATGAGAAAGATGGAGGAATGAGTTATACGATTGGATAAATTATTAAGTTACATATTGAATGAACCCGGTTCTTTATCATTAAATTCAACATTCAGCGTAACATTCTTAATGGTTGCAATCATCTGAATGCGCGTGATTATGCAAACGGCATAAACGGTAATTGAGAAAATGGGCGCTAACAATACAAATAACTGCCGGTATCAATAACCATAAACGCCACTCATGCCAGGTTACTTTGGCAAGCAGGAGCACCATTCCAACAGAAAATATACCCAGCGGTACCCAATTATGGTGGTGTTTTTTTCGGCCATGATATAAAGAATACGAACCCACGACAAAAGCTATGGCGATCATCAGGTATTCGAAAGAAAGGTTTTCGATAATATTTATCCCAAACAAAGGAAGGCTGGTTAATACCAAAGGCAACACTACACAGTGAACGGCGCAGGCCAAAGAAGTAACTATTCCAAAAGCGTCCCAGTTGAGTTTTATATTCATAATTAAGTAAAATTAAGTTAATGCAACAATGTTGCAAAATATTTGTTGTAATAAGCTATTGTCCCAAGCATAAGCCCGTTCAGGCTTAACTTTGTCCAATAAATAGCCAAATGAGTAAGAAACTAACAGGATATGCCTTGTTTTTTGTAGTGCTGGTGGCAGCATTCTATATTTTTCTCTTTAAAGGAAACGACAACTGGAAGCATAAACTGCCGGTAATCAGCTATGTAAAACCTTTTCATTTTACCACTCAGGATGGCTTATCGTTTACTGATCAGGATATGCTGGGCAAGGTTTGCGTGGTGGAATATTTTTTTACTACCTGCAAAGGAATCTGCCCGAGGATGAATGCCAATATGAAAACAGTATATGAAGAATTTAAAGCTGAGCCCAATTTTATGATCGTGGCCCATACCTGCAACCCGGGAACAGATTCAGCCGCGCGTTTAAAAATATATGCTGATTCATTAAAAATTAATACCAAAAAATGGGTATTGCTTACCGGCCGTAAAGACAGCCTTTACCAGTTAGCCCGTAGTGCCTACTTATTGGACGATCCCAAAAATAATGTCGAAAAAATAGAAGATCAGTTCATCCACACCCAGTTTTTTGCATTGGTTGATAAAGAAGGCAAAGTACGAGGGCAGGTATATGATGGATTGAAACAGGAAGAACTGAACAGGCTTAAGAAGGATATTAAAACATTATTGGCAGAACAGGCTTCCGCAAGTAAACAATAATCGAAATTTCTCATCTTTAATTATAATAGTGTTTGTATGTTACACGGCATAATCGAAACATTAAAACGTAACCAGTTAAGCATAACCGATAGCCGGAAAAAAATACTCGAATTATTTGTGAGGACCAACGGCGCATTGGCGCATGCCGATATTGAAAACCAGAGCGGTACCGAATTTGACCGCGTAACCATTTACCGAACCTTACAAACCTTTGTTGAAAAAGGCATTATTCATACTATACCTACCGCAGATAATTCTGTTCGCTATGCCTTGTGCAAAGATGCCTGTACCGAAGGCCAACATCATGATAACCATGTACATTTTATGTGCGATAATTGTGGCAAAACCTATTGCCTTGATCATGTAACTGTACCTGCCGTTACCTTGCCCAAAGGTTTTCAGGCAACACAAACCGATGTAATCGTGAGCGGCAAATGCATGAATTGCGCGTAAAAACAAGTATTTGCTGCATTTCACATAGAAATGACCTGGCAGCGCTACTTGTCATTTTTTTTGCAACGTATCTTCGTACAAATACTGCTGTATGATATTAGTTACAGGCGCTACCGGTTTAGTAGGCTCACACCTGGTGGCACAACTGATTAAGGATGGTAAAAAAATAAGGGCCATATATCGCTCTGCCATTCCTTCTATCGATACTGCTTACGAGATAGAATGGGTAAAAGGCGATATTCTGGATGTAGAATCCCTTGAACAGGCAATGGTGGGTGTACAACAGGTATATCATTGTGCGGCCATGGTTTCTTTCAATCCAAAGAAAAAAGCACTCTTACATCAAACCAATATTGAAGGAACAGCCAATGTGGTAAATGCCTGTTTAGATGCGGGTGTTCAGAAACTGTTATTTGTTAGCTCTGTTGCTGCATTGGGAAGGATACGCGAAAACGGCCCGATTGATGAACGCATGAACTGGACCGAAGAAAGCAGTAACAGCGAATATGGAAAAAGTAAATACCTGGCAGAAATGGAAGTGTGGCGGGGTATTGGCGAAGGATTGAACGCAGTGATTGTAAACCCCGTGATCATTTTGGGTGCCGGCGACTGGAACAATGGCTCATCCGGCATATTCAAATCTGCGTATGAGGAATTTCCCTGGTATACAGAAGGCACCAGTGGTTTTGTAGATGTGCAGGATGTAGTAAGGGGGATGATACTTTTAATGAAACACAATGTTTCAGCAGAACGGTTTATCCTCAGCGGGGCAAACCTGCCTTACAAAGAAGTGTTTACACAAATTGCCAAAAATTTTCATAAGAAACCACCACATAGAAAAGTAACCTCATTAATAGCGGCCATTGTATGGAGAATGGAAGCTATCAAAGCTATGTTTACAGGCAAGGATCCATTGCTTACCAAAGAAACCGCAAAAACTGCCGCCGCCAAAGCGAATTTTGATAATACAAAGATCACCCGCTATTTTTCGAATTTTGAATACACTCCCGTCACACAATCGCTGGAGAGGATTTGCAGGGAGTTGACACAAACACACAAATTGTAATTGCTCCTTTTAATTGCAATTTTCCTAAATCCACTTCCCAAAACCTTTCCTTACTCCATTACTTTTTTCCAAAGTTCCGGAATGCGTTTTATCCAGACCAGCTCCTTCCGTTTAATGGAAGCATCTTCTGCCGGGTAGCCAAAATAGGTTTTGCCACCAGCCAGTGAAGAAGGAACCCCACTTTGCGCCAAAATCACTGCATTGGCGCCAATGGTTAATGTTTTATTTACCCCAACCTGTCCCCAAAGCGTTACGCCATCCTCAATTATGGTTCCACCACCAATACCCACCTGTGCGGCAAACAAACAGTTCCTGCCAATAGTGGTATCATGGCCAATATGTACCATATTATCAAGTTTCGACCCTTTTCCTATCCTTGTTTCGGAAGTAACGCCCCGGTCAATGGTACACCCTGCACCAATTTCTACCTCATCTTCTATCACTACATTACCACAACTCTGCATTCTTTTATAGCGTACGTCACGGTCTTTTTTTGCATTATAATAAAATGCATCACTGCCAATCACCGTCCCTGCCTGTATCACCACATTGTCTCCGATAATGGTAAAGTCGAGTAGAGAAACATTGGGATGTATCACACAATTTTTTCCGATGCATACCTCCCGGCCGATAAAAACATTGGGCATAATAACAGAACCTTCACCAATTTTCACATCATCACTTATTAATTTACTGGTCGCCGCAAACGGACGAAAATGATTTACAATTTTTAGGTAGGCTTCAAAAGGTTCTTTTACCACTAAAAGGGTTTTGCCTTCCGGTATCAAAACATTTTTTGTGTTAATGATGATGAAGTTTGCTTCACTGTTCAAACATGCATCATAGTATTTTGGATGGTCAACAAAAACAAGATCGCCTCTCTCTACTTTGTGTATTTCGTTAATGCCGGATGCCTCTGCAGCAAGGTTACCTGCTACTTCTGCCTGGATCAATTCGGCTATCCATTGTGCTGAAACTGGGGCTGGAAACTTCATAACTGGCTTTTTTTGTAAAAATCAAAGGTAATAAGAGTCCCGCAGCAGAAATTTTTTTTACCGATTTCCCGGGCTTTTCTTACGTGGTTCTTGTCTTTTTTTTCAGTAATAAAAACAGTAAGCTAAATAAAATTTT
>JAYSXR010000155.1:0-43527 GCA_043717145.1 Chitinophagaceae bacterium
ATTGTTCATGGCGGAAAAAAATCTCCCCTCGCGGGCTACTATTTTCATTTAGAGCCGGGTGGCAAAAGTTTTGTGGGTGGCGGTAAATATATGGTTGAAGCCCCTATATTGAAAAAGATAAGACAGGAGATTGATTACTCCTGGAATGAATTCAGTAAGATACTTACTGATAAAAAATTTGCCGCTTATTACGGTGATCTTGAAAAAGGTGAAGGCATGTCTTTAACCCGTGAACCTAAGGGGTATGAAAAAGAAAACCCAGCAATTGATTATATAAAATTAAAAAACTGGGTAGCTACCGCAGCAATAACAGATGCTGATTTAATGAGCAAAGACCTGGGAAAGAAAATTACAATAGCTTTTGAAACCTTACAGCCGTTGATTGTTTTTTTGAACAGGGCGTTGAGCGAGTAGGCGCCTCAGTCGTGAAACGTAAATCGTGAGTTAAAAGAATATATGCAGAATTCACGATCTTTCACGACCAGATTTTCTGAAAAGCCCGGCCAATATTTTCAATCACATCGCTAGCCAATACACTTTCCATGCTTTGTGTCTCCAATGTAATGTCGGCAGCTTCGCCATGAAGGTGCACACCTATAATGGCAGCTTGCAGAGAAGGATATTGCTGCGCCAGTAAAGCCGTAAGTATTCCGGAGAGGGTATCGCCCGAACCTGCTTTTGCAAGTCCTGCGTTTCCTGTAGAATTGTACCAACCCTTACCCGCAGCAGCGATCAAGGTAAAATGCCCTTTTAAAATAATGATAAAAGGGTATTGTTTTGATAAGGCGATGGCTTTATCAGCCCGCTCAAAATCATTTTTGCAATCCCCAAATACCCTGTCAAATTCTTTGGGGTGTGGTGTTAGTATAGATCCGGATGGGATATTCATCAGCCAGTTTTTATGTGCTGAAAGAATCGTTAATGCATCTGCATCTATCAATAAAGGATTTGAGTAATGGGTAAGAATATGCAACAGTATTTTTTCTGAAGTTTTTCCAACACCAAACCCCGGCCCTATACCAATGCTTTTATAGGCATTCAAAAAAGATATATTTTCTTCTCTCGCCATCACCATTGCTTCGGGCACAGTTGCATACAGGATGGAAGAAACCGCTTTGGGCACATTTAACGTAAGTACACCAACACCGGTTCGCAAACAGGATTTGGCAGCCAGTATAGCAGCTCCTATTTTTCCTTTATTACCTGCTATCAGCAAGGCATGGCCATACATGCCCTTATGAGAGAAAGGTTTTCTCGGCCGTATCCAGGAGCACACCAGTTGCCGGGAAATGATCTCAAAAACCGTTTCAACTGTTTCGGGAAACGCGTTACTAAGACCAATATCCAGAACAGTTATCTCACCAAAAAAATCTGCATTCTCTGCCATGAGAAAACAACGTTTCATAGTTTGGAACGTCAATGTATGAGTCGCACGAATAACAACATTAAGATTCTTACAACTCTTATCAATGAACATACCACTGGGCATATCAATGGAAATAATAATTGCTTTGGATTGATTGATGTGATGAATCAATTCCGCGCCGGTTGTTTCTAATGAACGGTTCAGGCCAGAACCAAATAAGGCATCAATAATCAATTCATTTTCTCCAATCGAAGGGAAAAGATTTTTTGATTCCAGAAAGTAAATATCTGTGGTAAGTTCTTGCAGTTTTTGGAGGTTCGTTAAAAAATCAGCTGTTCCCTCTTTGCCAAATTCAAGTATATATATTTTTGGTTGTCTACCCTGCTGAACCAATAACCTGGCAATAGCCAGTCCATCCCCACCATTATTTCCTTTGCCACAAAATATTTTTATGAGCAGATTGTCATATCCTTTTTCATGAATCCATTCCAGGCAACTAATAGCAGCCCTTTCCATGAGGCCGATGGAAGCAATGGGTTCATGTAAGATGGTATATTCATCCCATTGGCGAATCTGAGCTGAGGAAAGTAGTTTCATAACGATACGGTAAAGGTAGGAGGTGAATTGTGAGTTGCGAGTACATTGCCAATTTCAAAAAATATTCACAACTCACAAAAGCCCATTGCCCAGCATATACTCTGCTATCTGAACCGCATTGGTAGCAGCGCCTTTACGAAGGTTATCGCTTACAATCCACATATTTAGTGTATTGGGTTGCGTTTCATCCCGACGCAGGCGGCCAACAAATACTTCATCTTTTTCGTGTGCCCACAATGGCATTGGATAAAGATGCTTCGACGGATCATCCTGCACAATAATACCCGGTGCTTCACTTAATAATTGTTTTAATTCTGCCAGGTCAAAATCATTTATAAATTCAACATTCACACTCTCACTATGGCCGCCAATAACAGGTATACGTACCGCGGTAGCAGTTACCTTAATAGAATCATCCTGCATAATCTTATTGGTTTCCTTTACCATTTTCATTTCTTCTTTGGTATAGCCGTTCTCAAGAAACACATCTATCTGCGGGATCACGTTCAGGTCAATTGTGTATTTGTATGCCATCTCACCTTCTATCCCCTTTCTTTCATTAAATAACTGGTCAACGGCTTTTTTACCTGTGCCTGTAACACTTTGGTAAGTACTTACCACAATACGTTTGATCTTATATTTTACATGCAGCGGCTGCAATGCCACCACCATTTGTATGGTAGAGCAATTGGGGTTTGCGATAATGAAATCGTCTTTGGTTAGTACACTGGCATTTACTTCGGGTACGACTAATTTTTTGGTTGGATCCATGCGCCAGGCAGAAGAATTATCAATTACCCGTATACCGGCTTCTGCAAATTTGGGTGCCCATTCCAATGAAGTGCTGCCGCCAGCAGAGAAAATAGCCACAGCAGGTTTGGCAGCAATGCCCTCATGCATACTAACCACCTTATATTTCTTTCCCTTGAATTCCACTTCCTTACCTACAGATCTTTCTGACGCTACGGGAATTAATTCCGTTACCGGAAAATTTCGCTCGGCCAATACCTGCAACATTTTGGTTCCAACCAATCCTGTGGCACCTACTACGGCTATTTTCATTTGCTTTTTTTTAGGTTGATTTAACAGTTCTTTAGTTACATAAAAAAGCCTCCCCTTTTTGGGAAGGCTTCTAAGTATATTCAATCATACACAAACGATCAGCACTTCCCGTTAGAGAGGTTTCTTGATGCGTTTTGTATGTTTTATAGTTATCATTGCTGTGCGAAAGTATTATGAACGTTCAGTAATACCAAAATTATTTTTATTGAAAACACTAACCCCTGTTAGTGTTTAACACATGTCAATCACCAGATCAAACCAGGTCAATATCAAAATTCACTAACTGTACAAATTCTTTCATTCGTGCATCAATATCGGGTTTGGTTATCTCACGCAACCTTTCTGTTCCAAATTTTTCTACACAGAAAGAAGCCATCGCACTGCCTACGATAATGGCAGTTTTCATATTCTCGAATGAAACGTCTTTTGTGCGGGCAATGTGTCCTATAAAGCCACCTGCGAATGTATCTCCCGCACCGGTTGGATCAAATACATCTTCCAGCGGTAAAGCCGGGGCGAAGAATACATTCTTCTCATGAAATAATAATGCACCATGTTCCCCTTTCTTTATGATCAGATATTTAGGCCCCATCTTCATTATAGTAGCTGCTGCCTTTACCAAAGAATAATCGCCGCTTAACTGTCTTGCTTCGCTATCGTTTACCATCAGTACATCTACCATAGAAATGGTTTTCTTCAGGTCGTCCATGGCTATTTCCATCCAGAAATCCATGGTGTCCATTACAATCAGCTTAGGACGTTTTTTCAGTTGTTCAATAACGCTGCGTTGTACAGCAGGCACAAGGTTACCTAACATTAAAAACTCACAATCCTGGTAACTCTCAGGCACCACAGGCTGAAAATTTTCAAGCACATTTAATTCAGTCACCAGAGTATCCCGTGTATTCATATCCATGTGGTAGCGGCCGCTCCAAAAAAAAGTCTTTTCATCCTTTTTAATCTGGACGCCTTCCAGCATAACTTTACGGTTAGTCAGGGCATTTAGTTCCGCCTGCGGAAAATCGCCACCAACTACTGAGATTTGCTTTACCGGTGTGAAATTAGAGGCACACCAGGCTATATAGGTTCCTGCGCCTCCAATGATTTTATCACTTTTACCAAACGGCGTTTCAATGGCATCAAAAGCCATGGATCCAACAACAACTAAAGACATAACTAAGGTTTTGGTACAGGGTGGCGAAATTAGGGTATTAGGCCAAAAGACGGTGGTAACCAAGGTTTTATTTTAGATACCGGCAGTTGAACGTATAGCATCATTTGTTGCGTCGCAATCCTTTCAGCACTTTGTTCTTGGCCGGGCAGTCTTTTGATCCGACCGGAACTAAATACTAACGAAATAATATTTTCAGTCCATTTTTGTTGCTAACATGCGTTAGCTTAGTATCTTAGCAGAATGGCAAGAATCAAGACCGACAAGAACATCTCCCGCAAAGATGTGATTGTAACCAAAGCTGCTATCCTCTTTCGTGAGAAAGGTTTTAAGGCCGCGAGCATGCGCGAGCTAGCCGAAGCGGTAGGTGTTGAAGCCGCCAGCCTCTACAACCACATCAAATCAAAAACAGAATTATTGCATGAACTTTGCTTTGGTGTAGCCAACCGGTTTATGCATAAAATCGATGAGATTGAAGCAGAACCTATGACGGCCATTGAAAAAGTAGAGAAATTGCTGCGTTTCCATATTAATGAAATGATCCACCATTATGAAGAAGTGTATGTGAGCGATCGTGAATGGAAACACCTTTCAGACCCCTACCTCTCAAACTTCCAAAACCAGCGCCGTATTTACCGCAAACGTTTTGCGGCTATTATTGAAACAGGCATCAGACAAAAAGAGATCAAAAAAATTGATGCACCTACCGCAGTCTTAATTATGTTACATGCCATCAGTGGTATTGAAAGCTGGCACCGCTCAATACAAAAAATCAGTGCCGAGGCTTTGGAAGAAAATATGATTACGATATTGGTGGGTGGATTAACCCCCCAGCCCTCTGGAAAAGGGATTTGAAAATAAAATAGTACATGTCTATACATTTTGAGAAGCTACAGGTGGCGGAGGTGAGAAAAGAAACCAGTGATTGTGTATCTATCGCCTTTATTGTTCCTCGGGACCTGAAAGAAAAATTCAATTATATACAAGGTCAATATATCACCCTCCGCATAACGATTAATGGCGAAGACGTGCGTCGTTCTTATTCTCTTTGCAGCTGTCCGCTGGATAATGAACTGAGAGTAGCTGTAAAAAAAGTAGCAGAAGGTGCTTTCTCTACCTACGCCAATGCGTTTTTAAAAAAGGGGGATACGCTCGATGTTATGCCAGCCATGGGAAAATTCTTCACGGCATTAAAACCTGAACAAACAAAAAAATATGTTGGTTTTGCTTCCGGCAGTGGTATCACTCCCTTGTTATCGATTATCAAAACCACGTTACGAACCGAGCTCAAAAGCTCATTTACATTGGTCTATGGCAACCGTAATCGCCATTCCATTATTTTTAAAGAAGAACTGGAAGGTTTAAAGAACAGGTATATGGAACGCTTTCGCGTGATCTATATTCTGTCGCGCGAAAAAACAGATGCAGCCATCAATTTCGGCAGGATCGATGCTGAAAAATGTACAGCACTCTGCAATAAGACTCTCGATATTACGACTACGGACGAGTTTTTTTTATGTGGTCCCGAAAACATGATCTTCTCCGTAAAAGACCAACTCGAATATTTGGGAGTTGATAAGAAAAAGATACATTTTGAATTGTTTACTATACCGGGACAAAAGGTATCGTCAATCGTGAACCGGGAGTCGGAAGTGAAAACCGAAGTGAAGAGTAAGATTACTGTTAAAATGGATGGGATTGCCTTTGATTTTGATTTGGGATTTGATGGCGATGCCATATTAGATGCCGCTTTAAAAAATGGTGCCGATTTGCCTTATGCCTGTAAGGGCGGAGTTTGCTGCACCTGCCGCGCCAAACTGGTTGAAGGGGAAGTGGATATGGATGTGAATTATGGATTAGAACAGGAGGAAATTGAACAGGGTTTTATATTAACTTGTCAATCACATCCGAGGACGGAGACGGTCGTTGTTGATTTTGATATAAAATAAAAAAACGGTTATTCTAATTATCATCTTGTTTTCTGTTTTTGATAAACCATTGTCACAAGAAACACAGGTACAGTAATCGGCTTCCGCCTATGCCTTCCTGATTGATAGCGTAATCATCAAAGAATTCCGGCAATCTCCGCAATTAAAAGACCATCGCATTGTTGTGTGCCCGATCAGCAAATTACATCCTTCTGACGAAGACCTTTCCTCCATTTGAAAAGAATTGAAAC
Source organism: Chitinophagaceae bacterium (assembly GCA_043717145.1). Classification (GTDB taxonomy): domain Bacteria; phylum Bacteroidota; class Bacteroidia; order Chitinophagales; family Chitinophagaceae; genus Sediminibacterium. The sequence continues at coordinate 6,376 of JAYSXR010000155.1, forward strand.
TTTATTATGCTAACGTTACGAATATTAGGTTCCTCGATAGATTGGTAAACAATTCAAATTCGTTTCACCTAAAAAAAGTAGCCCATTTTACAGCGAATGCAGGAAATATATCAATGCCTGATTCTGCAACTTGTAATTCGTATGAGGAACTATCGAGATTGAGTGGCTTAAAAAACACTTCTGTAGTTCATGTGTCAAATATGGTTTTCACAAACGACCGGCCGCACTGCATCATTTTTTATAATCAGTTCTAAGAAGGAGGAACAACAATTCTATAAAAAAAAATAATTCAAAATGGGAAATTGTATATAAAACCTGGATTGGATTGAATAGATATAGGCTGAGAGACTCGCACTTAAATCCAACATCTAATGCAGTCTTTTCAAATTTACTTCTTTAAATAGCGTACGATGATGGGTTGCCATATTTTATACCCTTTTACATTCATATGCAGATTATCACCCAGATAAATATCCGTCATCACAGACCCATCTTTATTCAGCATAGCATCATGCACATTCACAAACTTTGTTTTAGATTGTTTACGTAAGAAATTTTTAATGATACGGTTTGCTTCTACGATCACCGGTTCAAATTTCCACCGGCTCGGACTGGGTTTGATAGAAATAAATGCCACCGGTACTTTCGGCAGTTTATTTCTGATAGTGAAAAATAATTGCTGAAAACGTTGCAGCACAATTTGCGCCGTAATTGTATCCGATGAAGCAACATCATTCTCCCCGCAATAAATGATCACCTGCTTTGGGTTGTAAGGAAAAATAATATCATCCGCATACCAGATTACATCCGGCAAAGAAGAACCCCCAAAGCCACGGTTAAGCATGGGGTAGCCGGGAAAATAATCCTGTACATCTATCCACTTGGTAAAAGAAGAACTACCCAAGAACAGGATGCTGTGAGAAGCAGGCATTTGAAGGCTATCCTTTTTTTTAAAAGCATCAATTTCTTTTCGAAATGGAGTTGCAGTTGTTTGTGCAACAAGGAAACCGCTTATTGAAAAGGCAAAAGCAATTAAACATATTTTCTTCATCCGCCCAAGATAAAAATAAAACCCTTTTCTCCTCTTTTTATTCGTTCTACTCTTGTTTAAGCCAAGAGTAATATTTCAAGGAGAGAAGAACGAAAAAAAAGAGGGGTCACACGGCTTGTCCACTAACATGTTTAGGGGCAATTCAGGGTAGAGAAGCTAACATAAGGGTCGTTTTTAAAGATTTTATAGGCTAACATCTGTTAGTATTAATTTTCTTTTCCTATTTTTGAGGTTCAAACACGCTCAAAATGGAAAGAAATTTTGAAGAGATATTTCAGGACAAGATTGATAAGGAAATCAAGATCGAGCCTAAGGACTGGATGCCTGAGAAATATCGCCAGACATTGATCCGGCAAATCAGCCAGCATGCACATAGCGAAATCGTAGGCATGCTACCAGAAGGAAACTGGATAACCCGTGCCCCTAACCTGCGCCGCAAAGCCATTTTATTAGCCAAAGTACAGGATGAAGCGGGCCATGGTTTGTATTTGTATTCGGCCGCAGAAACATTAGGCATCAGCCGCGATGAAATGTATAACCAGTTGCACAGCGGTAAAGCAAAATATTCTTCCATCTTTAATTATCCAACATTAACCTGGGCCGACATGGGTGCTATTGGCTGGCTGGTAGATGGCGCCGCCATTATGAACCAGGTACCTTTATGCCGAAGCAGTTTTGGTCCTTATGCAAGGGCCATGGTACGTGTATGTAAAGAAGAAAGTTTTCACCAACGCCAGGGCTTTGAAATATTATTAACACTGAGCAAGGGAACAGAAGCACAACACCATATGGCACAGGACGCACTTAACCGTTGGTGGTGGCCAAGTGTAATGATGTTTGGTCCCAAAGATGATGAGAGCCCTAACACCATTCAAAGCATGCGCTGGAAGATCAAACGTTTTACCAATGATGAACTGCGCCAGAAATTTATTGATATCTGCGCCGAACAGGTAAAAATACTGGGCCTCACTATTCCTGATGCAGACCTCAAGTGGAATGAAGTAACCGGCCACTATGATTTTGGTATCATTAACTGGGATGAATTCTGGCAGGTAGTACAGGGCAATGGCCCTTGCAATAAAGAAAGACTGGAAACCAGAAAAAAAGCATGGGAAGAAGGTGCCTGGGTAAGAGAAGCAGCAACGGCTTATGCAGAAAAAAGAAAAAACAGGGCGGCTACAAAAGCAGCGTGATTATCCGCTTTCATAAATAATATCAAATAAGAAAAATGGATCAGCACGAAATAAACAAAACCGTTTCAGCAGAATGGCCACTTTGGGAAATTTTTATCCGCAGCAAACAAGGCCTCGATCATAAACACGTGGGCAGCCTGCATGCCGCCGATGAACAGATGGCCATTGAAAATGCAAGGGATGTGTATACCCGCAGAATGGAAGGAGTAAGTATTTGGGTGGTGGAAAGTAAATTCATTCACGCGAGCAATCCGGGTGATGCGACCGCATTGTATGATCCTGCTAATGATAAAGCCTATCGTCACCCTACCTTTTATAATTTACCTGATGAATTGAAACACATGTAATATCCCTTCGTCCCTAACCGGGGAATCATTATGATGACTACACAAAATTTAATTGATTATACCCTTCATCTCGCCGATAACGCAATAATTATTGGCCACCGAAACAGCGAATGGTGCGGGCACGGGCCGATACTGGAGCAGGATATTGCGATATCGAATATTGCGTTGGATTATATTGGCCAGGCCAGGAATTTTTACCAGTATGCGGCCCAACTACAGGGCAATGCGGCTACAGAAGATTCACTTGCTTATCTGCGCGATGTGGTTGATTTTAAAAACTGTTTACTTGTAGAACTTCCCAACGGTGATTGGGGGCAAACTATTTTGCGTCAATTCCTTTTCAGTACGTACCAATATTTCCTTTTCCAGCAATTGCAAAACAGTTTGGATGAACAGTTGGCAGCCATTGCAGAAAAAGCATTGAAAGAAGTTACCTACCATGTGCGCTGGAGCAGCGAATGGGCAATCCGTTTGGGTGATGGTACGCAAGAAAGCAAGCAACGCATGCTGCTTGCAGTTGATGAACTGTGGAGTTATACTGGCGAAATGTTCCAGGAGGCAGATTATGAACGGCTGGCTGTAAGTGAAGGTTATGGGATTGATCTAACAAGCATAAAAAACAGTTGGGATGCAAAAATAAAATCTGTTTTTGAGGAAGCAACCCTTCCGTTACCAACAGATTCATGGATGCATTCTGGTGGCAAAAAAGGCCAGCATTCAGAACACCTGGGGTTTGTTTTGGGAGAAATGCAGTTTTTACAAAGGGCAAACCCGGGAGCCGAATGGTAGGAAATTATGGATATTAAATACCGAATTTTGAATGATGGATTGAGGCATATTTCGAAATTTAATATCGCCTGTTCAATATTTACAGTTGTATTCATAACACTACCTCACTTTTACATGAAGAATTAATATGGAGATAATTACTAAAAATAGTACTGCAAATAATACTTCATCTGAAATAAATAAACGGATATGGGAGATTCTGGAAACAGTTCCTGATCCCGAAGTGCCTGTGCTCTCTGTTATTGATTTAGGTGTTGTGAGAAAAGTAGAACTTACCCAGGCCCACGCATCAACAGGCTGGCAGGTGGAGGTCTTCGTAACCCCTACCTACACCGGTTGTCCTGCTATGGATGTGATGAAAATGAGCATACGAATGGCCCTTTTGCAGCGAGGCTTTACAGATATTATCATCACACAGGTTTTATCGCCTGCTTGGACAACAGATTGGATGAGCGATATTGGGAAACAAAAATTAAAAGCATACGGTATTACCCCACCACAATACAAGCAAGCCGTTTGTACACCCGATTCATTTCAGCAGGAAGAAGCCATCCCTTGTCCGCTTTGCAATTCATATAATACAAGGCTGGTTTCACAATTTGGAAGTACCGCATGTAAAGCATTATATCAATGCAATGATTGTAAAGAACCTTTTGATTATTTCAAATGCCACTGAGGTGAGTATAAATACGGGGTGGTTAAAAGGATTAAAAGAGTTAAAGCGGGTGAATAGGTATAAATACGTAATAATTAAAATAGTCAAATAGGGTAAATTGGCATCAAAATTTCAGAATGGAAGCTGTTATTTCTGGTTTTGAATTTTTAGATATCTGGAAAGAGGCAAGGTTATTCAGAATAATGATCATAGATCTTTGCAAAAAAATTCCACGTGAAGAAAAATTTAGATTGATTGATCAAATAAAAAGATCATCCAGATCTGTTACCGCAGATATTGCAGAAGGCTATGGCCGGTTTCATTATCTTGACAATATAAAATTTTGCAGAGATGAGAGAGGCTCCTTAAACGAAACTTTTGATCATATGACAGTGGCTTTTGATGAAAAATATATCACTGAAGATCAACTGGCTCAACATTAACAACAATTTGAAAAAATATTACGACTTTTAAATGGTTATATCGGCTACCTAAAAAAAACAACTCACCATCCTATTCATCCCTTTTAACCTGTTTTAATCCTCTTAACCAACCCTATGTCCTCCATCATCCTCTCCATAGAAAACGGCATTGCCACCATAACTCTGAATCGCCCAGATAAACTCAACTCCTTCAACAGGGAAATGGCATTACTCATGCAATCCAAATTAGATGAATGTGCCTCTATTCAAGAGATAAGGTGTATTTATATAACAGGAGCTGGAAAAGGCTTTTGCGCCGGTCAGGACCTTGCCGAAGTAGCCGACCCAAATGGGCCCGGTATGCAAAAAATACTAAGCGAACACTACAATCCCATTATTACCCGTATAAGAAATATGCCTAAACCCGTTATTGCAGCGGTAAATGGGGTAGCAGCCGGGGCAGGGGCCAACCTGGCTCTCGCCTGCGATATTATTGTAGCAGCAGAATCTGCTTCTTTTTTACAGGCATTTTCTAAAATTGGTTTGATACCCGATAGTGGCGGTACTTATCATCTACCCAGATTAATTGGTTTTCAAAGAGCCAGTGCATTAATGATGCTGGGCGATAAGGTTTCTGCAACTGATGCTTTGGGAATGGGTATGCTCTATAAAGTTTTTGCGGATGTTACTTTTAATGATGAAAGCAAAAAAATCGCATCTACATTAGCAAAAATGCCCACTAAAGCTTTATCATATATCAAACATGCATTAAATCAATCAGCTACCAATAACTTGGAAACACAATTATTATTGGAGGATGATTATCAACAAAAAGCCGCCACCACAGTCGATTTTAAAGAAGGTGTTCAGGCATTCTTTGAAAAACGTTTACCTATTTTTAAAGGAGAATAAATATGAGCGAAAAAGATATATTGGCACAAAAGGTAGTGGAGTATATGATGGAACATGATAAATTTTCTCAATGGTTGGGTATTGAAATATTAGATATAAAGGAAGGTTACAGTAAAATACAAATGACAATAAGGGAAGAAATGATTAATGGGTTCGGTATTGTACATGGTGGCATAGCTTTCTCGTTGGGCGATAGTGCTTTTGCCTTTGCCTGTAATAATAGGAATACTTTATCCGTAGCATTAGATACAGCTATAAATTTTTTAAAACCGGTACATCCGGGTGATGTGTTAATTGCCGAAGCAAAAGAATTGCATAACGGCAAATCAACCGGGTTGTATCATATTGCCATCACCAACCAACAGGGTTATGTAGTGGCCATGTTTAAAGGAACCTGCTTCAGAACCGCAAAAAAACTGGTTTAGTAAATGATCTATTCTTTTAAAGACTTTATCCCGGTTGTTCATGAATCATCATTCATACATCCACTGGCAGCTGTTACGGGCAATGTGATCATTGGTAAAAATGTGTACATAGGTCCCGGTGCCGCCCTTCGCGGCGATTGGGGAGGTATTATTATTGAAGATGGTTGTAACGTGCAGGAAAATTGTACCATACACATGTTTCCCGGTGTAACGGTTACATTGAAAGAGGGGTCGCACATCGGTCATGGTGCCGTCATACATGGCGCCACCATTGGCAGGAATTGTTTGATTGGTATGAACAGCGTACTTATGGATAATGTACAATTGGGAGACGAATGCATAGTTGGCGCACTCAGTTTTTTAAAAGCAGATGAAATTTTTGAACCCCGCAGCCTGATTGTTGGCAATCCCGCAAAAAAAATAAAAGACGTAAGTGATGAAATGATCCGCTGGAAAATAATAGGTACCCAATTATACCAAGGGTTACCCAATGACATGCATGAACATTGGAAAATAACTGATCCTTTACGAGAAGTTCCCGCCAATAGGCCGCCGATGGAAAATCTTTATAAAACATGGAATGAACTAAGAGAATCGGCTAACAAATAACATTGGCGTACATTTACCAGCAATTCATGTAACCGTTTAATACGTTTGATTAGTGTCAGAAAGAAACAACTTTATAGATTATATCCGCATTTTTGGCCGCAGTGGCCACGGTGGAGCTGGTGCAAGGCATCTTATGCGCAACAAATTAACGGCCATGGGTGGCCCGGATGGCGGTGATGGTGGGCGTGGCGGGCATATCATCCTTCGCGGCAACACCAATCTCTGGACTTTACTCCACTTACGGTATTATAAAAATGTTCTTGCGGAAAATGGCGAAGGCGGCAGTAAAAACAATTGTACCGGCCGCGATGGTAAAGACGTTTTTATAGATGTTCCTTTAGGAACCATTGCAAGGGATGAAGAAACAGGTAATATTGAAGCCGAAATATTAGAAGATGGTCAGGAAATCATCTGGCTGAAAGGTGGCCGCGGTGGTTTGGGTAACAGCAATTTTGCCACTCCCACCAACCAGGTTCCGGAACATGCCCAACCCGGCGAAGAGGGTGTGGAAGGATTAAAAAATCTTGAGCTCAAAGTATTGGCCGATGTAGGCCTGGTAGGATTTCCGAATGCGGGCAAATCAACTTTATTATCTGTTATTACAGCGGCCAAACCAAAAATTGCTAATTACGCCTTTACCACCCTGATACCACAATTAGGTATGGTGGAATACCGCGATCAGAAATCATTTTGTATTGCTGATCTGCCGGGTATTATTGAAGGTGCTGCTGAAGGCAAAGGACTGGGGCACCGTTTTTTACGGCATATTGAACGCAATTCAGTGCTGTTATTTTTAATTCCCGCAGACAGTGCCGATCATAAAAAAGAATTTGAGATACTCCGTAATGAACTGGAAGAATACAATCCTGAAATGCTGCAAAAAGATTTCATCATCGCCATCAGTAAAAGCGATATGCTGGATGATGAATTAAAAGAAGCCATCAGCAAAGAGTTACCCGCAGGCATCCCGCACATTTTCTTTTCATCGGTTACCAATAAAGGATTGTCTGAATTAAAAGACCTTCTCTGGAACACACTTAATAAACCTGTTGCCTGATTTTAGTGTACTAATCAATCTAACTCTGTGTGATACCTCCGCGCCCTCCGCGCCTTTGTATGATATAAACATTACTGTTGGTTTAACATAGAGACGCGGAGATAAAGGCGTACACAGAATTACTATAAACTAACAATCGTTAATTTTATAGTAACCCTTTTTGTTAATATTCCCTTAACATACCCTGTCAAATTATCTGGGTTACCTTTTATAGAAACGGGTATTAAGTGTATAGATGCAGGTTTTTGATGTACATCTATAAATGAATTTACTAATTCATTTTACCGTTTCGGTACCTGTATTTTTTTCGATTGCTTTCCCATATAAAATTTCTTTTGTGAGCCTTTAGGGAATATTATGCCCATTATTTCAATTATTCAATTCATTCAATTTAAAAAAGATTATTATGAAAAAGCAATCTATTCAAACCATCGCTAAAAGATTTTTCTTTGGCAACCTGTTAGTAGCAGCCCTTTTCCTTTCTGCAAATGCAAAAGCAATGTCTGAAAAAAACAGTACACCTGCTTTTGCTCCTACCGGTAAAGTAGAAGTAAAGTACACAGGCATTGACCTGAACGACCTGTTATCATTCAAGGTAAAGTACAGCAACCCAACTGGAAGTACTTTCAACCTAGTAGTATTAGATGAAGCAGGTGAGCCTTTGTTTAAGAGTTATTACACCGACAAAGTATTTGATAAAACTTTTAAATTGCCTAAGTCAGAAGTAAGTAAAATAACTTTTATGATTGAAGATGGTAAAAATGATGTGAAAGAAAAATTTACTATTAACGTCAAAACAAATGTCACAGAGGAAGTAACCGTTAGCAAAGGATAATTCATTTCGGGTAATCTATTAACCACCACAGTCGCTGAATATTTCGGTGACTGTGGTTTTTACGTATTGGCGGTTGGTTATTGCAAAAGAAAAATTATAACAGATGGCATAAATTTTCACTGGAAACTTTTGTGATAGCCCTAATCAATTGTAGATTATCTGTCCGCAATACACATACTGTTGAAATTCTATTCTTTTCTCGGGTAAGAATAATCTCATCCTATGCAAATCCAGTAATATTTATTCTGCAGGCATATCTTTATATTCGTGTCTGTGCATAAATATTACCAGTGCCCAGTTTGTTTTCCCAATGCATTTCTTTGTTGTGACGGGTACAATTGCAGCATAATAATCTGCTTACTATCGAGCAAAAAAAATAGCCATCCTGCTTGCCGCAGAATGGCTTTGTACTTATTTTAGAAAATTAAAGACTACCCTACCGCTTCACTTTGCATACTCTTACTGCTCTTCTTCCTGTCATCTTCATTCAACACCACTTTACGCATACGGATATTTTTAGGCGTTACCTCTATACACTCATCCTGCTGAATGTATTCCATACATTCTTCCAGAGTGAACTGCAGTTTTGGTGTTATCCTTACCGCATCATCACTTCCGCTTGCACGGTGGTTGGTAAGTTTTTTCATTTCCACGGCATTCACATTAAGGTCGCCCGGCTTAATGTGCTCGGCAATAATCTGTCCTATGTATACTTCCTCTGTTGGCTCAACAAAGAAACTTCCCCTGTCTTGTAATTTATCAATTGAATACGCAGTAGTTATTCCACCAAACTTGGCAATCAATACGCCATTGCTCCTGCCGGGTATTGGACCTTTCCATGGTTTATAATCTACAAAACGGTGAGCCATTACAGCTTCACCGGCTGTGTTTGTTAACATTTGAGAACGCAAACCGATCAATCCTCTTGAAGGAATTTCAAATTCCAGGTGCTGCATTTCACCCTTGCTTTCCATGATTTGCATTTCACCTTTACGTTGGGTAACCAGGTCAATTACTTTACCGCTGTAATCAGCAGGCACATCCACTACCAGGTTTTCATATGGTTCATGTTTTTTGCCATCAATGGTTTTTACTAATACCTGGGGATTACCAACGGTTAGTTCGTATCCTTCACGGCGCATGGTTTCTACCAATATACCCAAATGCAAAATACCACGTCCGAACACCAAAAAACTATCCGCACTGTCTGTATCTTCTACACGAAGGGCCAGGTTCTTTTCTGTTTCTTTCATCAAACGGTCGCGCAGGTGGCGTGAGGTTACAAACTTACCATCTTTACCAAAGAAAGGTGAGTTGTTAATGCTGAAAGTCATACTCATGGTTGGCTCATCCACACTTATAATAGGTAATCCTTCTGGTGTATCTATATCAGCAATGGTATCTCCGATATTAAAATCATCCAATCCTACTACGGCACAAAGGTCACCGGCAATTACTTCGGTTACTTTGCGTTTACCCATTCCTTCAAACACGTACAATTCTTTTACTTTACTTCTTTTGAAAGTACCATCTCCCTGCACCAATGCAATGGTCTGGCCTTCTTTCACTACACCACGGGTTACTTTGCCAATGGCAATACGGCCAAGGAATGAGGAGTAATCTAGTGAAGTGATCTGCATCTGCAACGGCCCTTCATTTATTTTGGGAGCCGGTACATATTTAATGATACCATCCATTAATGGAAGGATATCTTCTGTTTGTGTTAAGCTGTCGTTGAACCAGCCGTTCTTACCGCTACCATAAAAAGTAGGGAAATTCAGCTGTTCTTCTGTAGCATCGAGGTTGAAGAATAATTCAAATACCGCATCGTGAACTTCATCAGGGCGGCAATTGGCTTTATCTACTTTATTGATCACCACAATCGGGTGTAGATTCAGTTGCAAGGCTTTCTGTAATACGAAACGAGTTTGTGGCATAGGCCCTTCAAAAGCATCTACCAGCAAAATAACCCCATCGGCCATTTTCAATACGCGCTCCACTTCACCACCAAAATCACTGTGACCCGGGGTATCAATTACATTGATCTTATAATCTTTGTAAATAACCGCAGCATTCTTACTGAAGATAGTAATACCCCTTTCTTTCTCAAGATCGTTACTATCCATGATCAGTTCGCCTGTATCCTGGTTGTCTCTGAATACTTTGGTAGTTTGTAAAATCCTGTCTACCAATGTTGTTTTGCCATGATCCACGTGTGCAATAATGGCAATGTTTCTTATTTCCATGTAAAAATTTAAGGCTGCAAAGGTACGGATTTACAACCGGAGGGCAAAGAACTTAACATAAATATGACATAACGAGTTGGAGAACAGGATATTGGAGTGATAATGACGGGTGATAGATTGCGGGTTTTGCGGATTGGTTTAACTAAGATCTAATGGTGATACACCAGTTTAATTTTAGGTAGCTCGCTAAAAAGTTATCCCTTTCACTAATGCAATGAAGGCAAAACTTTTACCTATTGTACATCTATCTACAGGTGCACAACCGGAATCCATAAACCCGTAATCCTTACCTACTTTATCAAACCCTCACATATAACTTACGTTTATCCATCCAATAACCAACACTCCAGCAAACCAGCATATAGCACACGGCAAATAAAAGTGAGGCCCAATAATCGCCGGCATATTTGAAAATATGCAGGTATATCCACCCGAACAGGTTACTATCCCCTACCGGTACCATATAAAGTACGGTTACCAATAATTCTGATAAGAGATATACAAAAAGCGGGTTCTTACCAACAGTTTCAAAGAACCATGCCCATTTTATTTTTTTCTGCATATCCACTATGTAAATGATTGTGCCCAGGACCAGGCAATCCAATCCTACTGTATGCAGTACAAAAGGACTGGTCCATAATTTTTTATTGATGGGGAAGATAAAGTTCCAGAAATAAGCAATTACTAATAAAGCAAACCCGGTCAGGATAAGTTTGGTAAGTCCTTCATAAGATTTACCTTCTTTTTGTACATGCTGCCCTACCACATATCCCGCCACCACATTCACAATGGCCGGCAAAGTACTTAACAAGCCTTCGGGGTCGAATGCAATACCTTCTCCATGATACAAATGTGCATCGCCCATTAACCATCGGTCAAATGCCAAACCGGCATTACCCTGCAAACTAAGCGGGGCCAACGGATCACCAAACCAAAAGCATAACCCCCAGTACAAAAGCAATAGCCCTACACTGATGATAATAGTTAATGTAGGTTTTAAAAAATAAACCATCAAAGAAGCAAAGCCATAGCAAAGCGCTATGCGTTGCAAAACGCCCAGGATACGTGTATGCGCAATGGGTGATAAACTCCAATGCCCATTCTCAACATTGAAAAACGGGAACCAATAGAGAAGGTAGCCTAATAAAAAAATAAGCAGGCTTCTCTTGACTATTTTTGCCAGTACTTCCGATGTCCTTTTTTGCTCCCACTTTTTCATCACAAAACTCATGGCATTACCTACTGCAAATAAAAACGAAGGAAATACAAGGTCCGTGGGTGTAAAGCCATCCCATTTGGCATGGTGCAGGGGTGCAAAAGTAAGAGAGGAATCACCGGGTGTGTTTACGATGATCATCAAACAGATCGTCATTCCCCGGAATACATCTAATGCAAGGAATCGTTGGTTAGCGTTCATGGCAGTCGTTTTGGAGTAACCAATATAGTTATTTCCGGAGATTTTCTCAGCGGCTTTTGTGAGATAGTTCTTACCCCGCAGATGCATAGACCAATTAGTGTAAATATGTATATGTGTAGCGGATAAATTATTCTATCGTATATTAAATAATGAAAAAAGTTGCCTTATACCTACAATCCGTTTTTTATGTAGCAGCCGGCGTAAACCATTTTCGCAAACCAACTGCATATTTTGGTTTGATACCGCCTTATCTACCATGGCCAACTTTTATCAACACAATGGCAGGTATGGCTGAAATAATTTTTGGGCTGCTATTGGTTTTTACTGCCACCCGAAAATGGGCAGCTTATGGTATTATACTCATGCTGGTTGCCTTTATTCCAGCGCATATTTATTTTATACAAATAGGCGGCTGTGTTCCGGGCGGACTATGTTTCCCTTTATGGGTAGGATGGTTAAGGCTTTTGATCATTCATCCATTGTTATGGATGTGGGCATGGTGGTGCAGAAAATAAATAGTATAGAAATGATTTTACCACACAAAGGTTCAATGGAAACAAATTTGTAGTTTTAAACAAACTAATTGCCATGCGTTTTTTAAAAAGATTGCTTGCTGTTATCCTTGTATTGGTTATTATTTATTTTTTAGGGCCACATCCATCCCATCCTGTTTACAATACTTCGCTTACGCAAATTCCTTCTGCGGATACTTCTCTAGAAAAATATATCAGTCAACAGGAATCACAACACAAAATCAAACCCAACAATGAAGCCCGGATTGTTTGGGCCAATGATTCACTCAAACAAAAAACTGAATACGCCATTGTTTACCTCCACGGTTTTAGTGCGAGCCAAGAAGAAGGCAACCCTGTTCACCGGAACGTTGCCAAACAGTTTGGCTGCAACTTATATCTGTCGAGGCTTTCACAACATGGAATCGATACAACAGATGCACTGTATAATATGACTGCCGATAACCTTTGGGAATCTGCCAAACAAGCGTATGCGATCGGAAAACAACTGGGCAAAAAAGTGATCCTGATGGGTACCTCTACAGGCAGCACATTGGCGCTACAATTAGCTGCTGCGTATCCTGAAATTGCAGGGTTGATTTTGTATTCGCCCAATATCGCCATTAACGATTCCAATGCATGGTTGCTGAATAACCCATGGGGATTGCAGATCGCGAGGTTGGTTAAAAAATCTGACCTTATTACGGCAAAAAATAATTCACCGGAATACAAAAAATACTGGAACTACCAATACCGACTGGAAGCAACTGTTCAATTAGAAGAATTATTGGAGACAGCTATGAACACAAGCACTTTTGCCAACGTAAAACAACCCTTACTTACCTTATACTATTATAAAGATGAGCAGCACCAGGATGCAGTAGTTAAGGTTGCGGCCATGAAAGAAATGATGGCCGGTTTAGGTACGCCTGCCAATCAAAAGAAGATGGTTGCCATCCCCGAAGCAGGCAACCATGTTTTGGCATCACCTATTCAATCAAAGGATATTGTGCATGTTGAGAAAGAAACAGTTATTTTTATGAAAGAAATACTTCGCCTGCAACCTGTTCAGCATTGATTACTTGTTTGAAGTTGGCAGTTTACTTCGCAGAAAAACCTCAAACTCCAGCCCCTAAACTTCAAACTTGTTGTTTATCTTCACTCGCTTAAATAAATCGATTGCTTATGCCACGCAGTAAAATAGCCGGTATTGGTAAGTATATACCTGAGAGGGTTGTTACCAACCAGGATCTTACGCAGTATATGGATACGGATGATCAATGGATCCAGGAACGTACCGGCATCAAAGAGCGCCGCTATGCACATCGAACGGAAGAAACAACCACTACTATGGCTGTGGAAGCGGCCAAAATAGCCATTGAAAGGGCCGGAACTACGGCACAGGAAATTGATTTTATCGTGTTTGCTACTTTATCACCCGATTATTATTTTCCAGGTTGCGGGGTAATGTTACAACGCGCCATGAAAATGAAAGAAGTTGGCGCTTTGGATGTACGTAACCAATGCAGCGGTTTTTTATATGCGATAAGTGTGGCCGATCAGTTTATTAAAACCGGTATGTACAAAAACGTATTGGTGGTGGGCAGTGAAAAACATTCTTTTGGTTTGGATTTTTCTACGCGCGGCAGAAATATTTCTGTGATTTTTGGCGATGGTGCCGGTGCAGTAGTTTTACAGCCAACAGAAAAAACAGACCAGGGTATTTTGAGTACACACTTGCACAGCGATGGCGAATCGGCTGAAATTCTGGCCATGTATAATCCCGGCACACATGCCAATCATTGGGCTGAAAAAAATTATGCAGATTTTGATGACGCTCCAATTGCGCAAATGTTTATGAGTCATAAGATGATTGATAAAGCGCAGAATTTCCCTTTTATGGATGGTCAGTCTGTATTTAAAAAAGCCGTTGTAAAATTTCCTGAAGTGATTATGGAAGCCCTACAGGCAAACGGTTACCAATCAACCGATCTCAATATGTTGATTCCTCACCAGGCTAATCTACGTATCAGCCAGTTTGTGCAGCAGAAATTAAAGCTAACCGAGGATCAGGTTTATAACAATATCCAACAATACGGTAATACCACAGCTGCTTCAGTTCCTATAGCTTTGTGCGAGGCATGGGAAAAAGGAAAAATTAAAGAAGGCGATCTGGTTTGCCTGGCGGCATTTGGTAGTGGGTTTACCTGGGCGAGTGCATTACTTAAATGGTAACTGCAGACTTAGGTGATTTTAAATTTGATTAATATGAATGAATTTTTATAGTGATGAGCGACAGAAAAATAATTTATCTCGTTAATCCCATATCAGGCACTTCAAAAAAAGAGGGGTTAAAAAAATTAATTGAAAGGGAAACAACTGCACAGGGTATACCCTTCGAAATAGCTATTACTAATGCCGATGGTGATTACGATCTGTTAAAAGATAAAATTATCAGCGAAAAGTTTACAGATGTTATCATGACAGGTGGCGATGGAACCGTAAACCAAGTTACCGGTGCATTGCGTGACGTTCCGCTGCGGTTTGGCATTATACCTGTAGGTTCCGGTAATGGTTTAGCCAGGGCCGCTGGCATACCGACCAAGCCCCAACTTGCCCTCGCTATGATCTTTGCAGGCAAATCGCAAAAGATAGATGCGTTTTTAATCAATAACCAATATGCCTGCATGCTTAGCGGAATTGGGTTTGATGCACAGGTGGCCCACGATTTTGCTACCAAAGCCTCAAGGGGATTATTAGTGTACACGCAGCAAAGCATTATCAATTTCTTTAAGGCACACCCTTACCAGTTTGAAGTGGTGATAGATGGTTTTTCTTTTTTTACCGATGCTTTTTTTATCAGTATCGCCAACAGTAATCAGTTTGGAAATAATTTTACCATTGCCCCACAGGCGAGTTTACATGATGGTTTACTGGATATTGTGATTGTACAAAAAATGAATAAAGCCAAACTGCCTTTTGTAATGTTGAAACATATACGGGGTAATAATAAACTGCAACAGCTGGTAGAGGAAATGAGTCAGAAAAACATCCTCTATTTTCAAACGCCTTCCCTCACCATCAAGAATATAAAACATGCCCCCCTCCATATTGATGGTGAACCGAGGGAAACAGCTGAAGAATTTTCGATTGAGATTATCAAGGATTGTTTCGACTTAATACAAGGCTAGTTTTTAAAAAGTTATATGCTTTTCAAAACGATTTCATTATCGTCTTCAATTTCTCAAACTGTTCCTTATTTGCCGGGTTATTTAATGCAAGGGAAATATCTCTTTTCTCTGCGGCTGTCAGGTGAAAACTTAAACTGGCAGTTGCGTCCTGTTTAGAAGGCACATATTGAAAACAAATACGATGAAACTGCGGACCATAGACTTCAAACATATATTCGAGTGCATCATGCTGGTAGTAATCCTGCAGTTTGTACCAATTGTTTTGTAGAATCAAAAAAGGTTTTGTCATCATACTTATCAGGCTGTTACCTTCAAAAGGTTTATCCCAATCGCCAAGACTCCTGTCGCGGATTTGTAACAGCACGACTTTACTCGTATTTTCTTTTAGCCAGTCTTTAAATACTTCTACAAATCGGAGGGAGGTTTCCTGCCCGAAATTATCGCGCAACCCTGCATCCATCACATCAATAATCGGGTTGGTAGGCAACCAAACATTGGGTAATACATAAGGGAAAGTCGCATTCATACGCAGCGCGGACAGTATATTTATATTCATCGCACCCTGCTTACTAAAATAAGAAGTAAAGTCAACAGCATCAGGATCAAACGGGGTAATATTATTGGTATCACGCAATGGCCGCATTAAAAAACGAACCGGGTGGGTACTCATGATCATCTTTCTTCCATCGCGACTGATGACAGAATTAAAATACATAGTAGGTATCAATGCCTCCGCTTCGGGTTCGGCATACCATTGCAATGTCTTACCTAGTATACCATGCGTATTCTCATTCAATTTCTGCTCAAAGGCATAACCACGGTCCTTTATGTATTGGTAACCGTTTACGGTAAATTTTTGAACAGGCCCCATCATATCCCTGGTAACAAAGGAAGAGAACAGCGGACTCAATAAATCCTTCGAGATATCCGCTACATATTTTTGATCCTGTAGATTGATGGTTGCTCCTTTTAATTTTTCATAATACAGCTCGCGGAAATAAGCTGCACCCAGCATACCCCCAGAGGCGCCATTGATTAAAAGGGTTTGCCGCATCAACTCACCACCAAACAAACTATCAAGCCGCTGTAATGTGTTCATGGTAAACGCCGCACTTCGTGTACCACCACCACTGGTGTTGATAATATACAAAACAGGTTTAGCTGATCTCTGATGGGCTTTCCAAAGGTTTAATACGTTGATGAAATGTTTTTTATCTGACTCAATAGCTGAATCATTGGCTAATTGCCAAATGGCATCCCTACTATAAGCCGGCCTTTCCGTTTTATTGATATAATTTAGGCCGTACGCTTTGTTTCTTGGGTCAATGATCCCTTTTTGGTAAAGAATATTGATGAGGATGTATAAAGCCACCAATAAAGGGATGCTCCATGTGCGGAGAAAAAGCGATAATGCCCCGGCCACCGCAATTAATATAGCAAAGAATATAGTGATGCTTGCCGCGGCAGGTATCTGAAACAGACGTGCGTCTGAAATATACCCCACTAATACAAGAAAAATAAATGCAATGACTATGGCAATAACCGCGGCAAAATGATGTCGCTTAAATACAGATTCTAAAAAACCCTCGCTGTAATGCCTTACATCTCTTGGTTTACGTAAATGCAGGCTTGCACTGAGAAACCAATCCACGCGCAATTCTGTTTTCTCTATTGGCAAAGTAGACTTAAGTAATACTTCATTATAACGGGTATTCTCTGTATTAATCACAGTACCCATACTGTAATAGATGGTTTTATCTGCACCAAAAAAATAAATGAAAGATATTACAATGGAAATAATAATCCCTATACCAAAACCGCCTATCAGCAGTAATATTTCATTACTATGAAAAAGTTCCTCGTACATGGCGTAATTCACTGCTCTTATTAAATAGAATCCGATAAATAAAATGGGTATTATGGCGTTATTAATACAATATTTAAGAAAAGGTTGTGCTGTAGTAGCTAAAAAACGAACATTCTTACTATGCAGGATGAATGTAGTAATGTTCCAGCTCATAATAAAAATACCCAACGCAAAACCAACAATAGCGGTACTGATAAACGTTACATCACCAAAATATTCAGGTGCAAGAAAAAGCGAATTGGCGCCAAATGTTTGCATAAAATTGCCCGCTACGGTAGCGACCAGAATATACCAGAAAACAAGAAAAACCTGGTACCGGCGAAAGTGCAACAGGAAAAGCTGCACCGGCAATGAATGCCAAAAGCCTACCAGGTATTTCTTCATATAAGCTAGAGTGTTATTATAGGTATGGTGCTGCATAGCATGATTCATTTTAATGGCCTGCTCCTTACTAGAAACAACATCCAAAGCAATGATAACAATAACAGCATCCCTGTTAATTGATGTAACTGTGCCATCCATTCAAATGCACCCCAATGGCCAGGTATAATACCGGTGCTGGTTAATACACTGGCAATGCCCAATAGTACCTGTATCGTAACAATTGCCACAGGACACCACCTTGTTTTGTTAAACAGCACAGAACCTTTCGTTTTGAAAAGTTTAACTGACCAGAGGATAATAAGTACCAATAAAATATAAGCCAGTCCACGATGGATAAAATGAATAAGGATCTTATTGTCAATAAAATTCAGTGCACCTGGCTGCTTAGTGATCAAGTTATCCGGTATCCACTGGCCTCCAATGGTTGGCCAGGTTGATGCCGCAGTAGCCGCCTTGTGCCCTGCCATCAGCGCACCATACAATAACTGTAAGATCAGTATACATAAGATCCCTAGGTTCCAATTCCTTAGTGAAGGGCTTTGCATTACCTGTTCCTTTTTAACCAGCAGTTGCAACGAAAACCAGAAAGTATAACATAATAACCCCATCGCAAACAAGAAATGTAAGGCAAGTCTTGTGGGTTTTACGTAAACAGCATCGCCGGTAAGCCCGCTGGCCACCATGATCCAGCCAATGGCACCCTGTAAAGCCCCCAATAAAAAAAGAACGAGTAATGGTTTAATCATTTCTTTTTTAAAATGCCTTTTCACAAGAAGCCATACAAAACCAACCATAAATACCAACCCGATTGTTCTTGCCCACAAACGATGAAACCATTCCCAGAAAAAAATAAATCTAAAATCTGATAAAGTAAAATCAAAATTCAACAAATGATATTGGGGCGTATGCCTGTATTTATCAAATTCTGCGAGCCATTGTTGTTCATTTAACGGGGGCAGTGAGCCTGTGATCACATCCCATTGGGTAATAGATAAACCACTGCCTGTTAAACGAGTAATTCCACCGAGGGCTATCTGGATCACCGTCATGCCAACTCCTATCAATAACCAGGTAGCTACCAGTTTCGAAGACCGTTCTGTTGAATTCATATACTGCCAGTTTGAGAATGGGTATAAAGGTACAGCTATAACAAACCAAGCCTGATTTTTGATAAAATGAATTTGGAAACTACAGGTGGGATTGTTGACATTTGTTGCCGTGTTACAATCTTTTTATCAAATGGAATTAATTGAGGCAGGCTCCGATGAAGCCGGCCGTGGTTGTTATGCCGGTCCTGTATTTGCCGCTGCAGTGGTTTTACCGGTTGATTTCTATCATCCTTTACTTAACGATAGTAAACAGGTTACCGCCAAAGAAAGGGAAATATTAAAAAAAGTGATCGAATCATCAGCCATTGCTTGGGCTGTTGCCAGCGTAGACAATACAGAAATAGATCATATAAATATTTTGCAGGCTTCTTATAAAGCCATGCACCAGGCGATTGATCAGTTAATACCTAAACCACAATTATTACTGATTGATGGAAACCGTTTTATTCCCTACAAAAAAACCCCGCATCACTGCATCATAAAAGGTGATGGCATATATTCTTCCATAGCTGCTGCCAGTATTCTGGCCAAGACTTACCGTGATGCCTACATGGAGCAGTTGCACCAGGAATTTCCACATTATGGCTGGTATAAAAACAAAGGATATGGTACTTTACAACATCGCACTGCTATTGAAAAATATGGTTTGTGTAAGTATCACCGGAAGAGTTATGCTATTGAGCCAAAGCAAATCAAACTTCAATTATAGGGATTTTTTGATAGGCTATGAAGGTATATTTTTATTCATAGCCTATCAAAAATCCTTATTATCATAGTTCGTTCCATTCTCCTGCCCCTTCTCTTATTACTTCATATTCATCTTTCGTGCAATCCACAACTGTTGAAGGCAACATGCCGCCAATACCGCCATCAATCACAATATCAACTAGTTTTTGAAAATTATCGTACATCAATTCAGGGTCAGTATATTCTTCTACCATTTCGCCGGGTAATGAGGCAGATAATAAGGGGTGGTTTAATTCATGTACTATGGTCCTGGCAATATTGTTATCGGGAACCCTGAGTCCAATCGTATTTTTTTTGCTATGCAAAATTTTGGGCACTTCTTTACTGGCTGGTAATATAAAAGTATAGGGGCCCGGGAGGTAAGTTTTTAAAAGACGGTATAATGGCGTAGAGATACTTTTCGTGTATTTACTAAGGTCGCTTAGATCATAGCAAACAAAACTCAGTTGTGCTTTAACCGGGTCAATATTTTTTATCCTCGCAATACGTTCAATAGCTTTGTGTTGAAAAATATCGCAACCGAGTCCATATATGGTGTCTGTTGGGTAGATAATCACCCCGCCATCGAGCAGGCACTCGATCACGGTTTTAATATAGCGCGGATTGGGGTTATCAGGGTGTATCTGCAATAACATACTGCAAATTACGAACTAAGTGTTAGCTTTTATCTTGTGAACTCTTTAACCGCAAGCCCATTGCTTAACAAGCAGTTCATAGTACCTTTACTAAACAAACCCTTCTACCCATGCAGTTACAATCTGTTGATATAGTTGACAATATCAGTCACGCAGATTTTAAGAAAAAGTATTACGATCCCAAGCGGCCCTTGGTTATAAAAGACCTGGCCAAAAGCTGGCCCGCCTATCATAAATGGAACTGGGATTATTTTAAAGAACTGGTGGGCGAACAAAAAGTGGGCTTATACAATAATATCAAAAGCGATGCCTACACTCCCATCAATACCGCTGATGATTATAAAACGTTTGGTGAGTATATAGATATGATAAAACAGGGACCCGCTGCCTGGCGCATTTTCCTGTTCAATATATTTGACCACGCGCCTGAGTTGATCAATGATTTTACCTGGCCGGAAGCGTTAATGACCGGATATGTAAAAAAATATCCGATGCTCTTTACAGGCGGACAAACCTCTATAACCCACATGCACTTTGATATTGATGTGAGCCATATACTGCATACACAGTTTTTGGGAAGGAAAAGGGTATTGCTGTTTCCCAATGAAGAACAATATAAATTATACCGAAAACCTTTTGAAGTATTAAGCCTTGCCGATTTCAGTAATTACCATGACAATGATAAAAGCAAAATTGATTACGAACAGTTTCCCGCTATAAAAAAAGCCCGTGGATATGATCTTACCCTAGCACATGGCGATACCCTGTTCATGCCAGCCGGTTATTGGCATCACATGGAATACCTGGACAGCGGTTTTGCCATGAGTTTACGCGCATTACAGTCTTCTGTAGGCGGCAAACTTACCGGTGTATGGAACCTGTTTGGTATGCGCAGCATTGATACCGTAATGAAAAAGACGATGCCCCATCCCTGGTACGACTGGAAAAAGAATCGCATTTTTAAAATGGCTGAAAAAGAATTACAGAAATCGTAAAAGATAAAACGTTTAGCTATAAAGAAGCCATATTATCTCAACTTATTAAAATCCTTTATTACAGTATTTTAAGGTTTCACCTCCCTAATTTCCGGTTTGACAAAAATAAGGCGGCCTTGTGCCGCCTTATTTTTATTTATAACCCCCTGTGAAAAATGATTATCGGAAAATTGATTTTTTATTTATTGCAAGGCCATAAAAATAATACAGTTTATATTACTAAAAAATGTGTTTAGTACGCAGTTTAGCAAAGTGCTTATACTGAGTATATTTCGGTTAAAACTACGTAGGTTATCTCCAGAGAAATATCGAATTTGAGTAACATTTGGCAAGCAATCTATGCTTACTATCCGTATGTTGTATCCAGACAACCATTGTGGTGATTTACTTTAATTACATTCTATATGACAAAAGTTGTATTGGTTGACGATCATGCATTATTAAGGCGTGGATTAGCTTCTGTTATCAACTCATATAATAGCTATGCGGCATTGTTTGAAGCGAATAACGGCAAACATTTTACATAATTGTTGAAACCGATAAACCTCCCACATGTGGTATTACCCGATGTTACCATGCCCGAAATGAAAGGCTAGGAAACTGCGTATTGGATAACCACTAATTCTCCGCAGGTAAAGATCCTCGCCGTGAGTATGCAACATGACGAACGCTCTATTATTAAGAGGCTGCGTAATAGTGCCAAGGGTTATCTTTTTAAGGATGTAGAATTACCAGAACTAAAAAAAGCCCTGGATGCCATCGTAAACAAGGGCATTTACATTAACGATATTCTGTACAACAACATAGTCCATGCTATCGATGGGAGTAATACAGACGATGAGTATACATAACAGGCAATTAGAGAACTTACACAACCTGAAAAAGAATTCCTTCATTTACTTTGTACTAATAAATCTTATAAAGAGATTGCAGGAGTCATGTTTCTCAGCCCGCGCACGTTTGATGGCTATCTGGATACTTTATTCGGGAAACTGAAAGTGGCTTCAAGTGTAGGACTGGTTATTTTTGCTATCAGGAATGAAATTGTAAAATTATAACTTCTGGTGCTATTAAGAAATGTAGGCTTACTGCTATATTTTTTTTAGATTTTCAATCGCCTCATATACTCATATTTACAATTTATAATCATGTATAAAAAAGCCCCTACTCAGGGTATGGGCTTTAGTTATATTGAAAAGTTAAATCTATTACATAATCTCCCACACTTCCCTCCCGCGCAATAACTTATCCAGGTTCCCTTTGCCTTTAGAGGCAATTATTTCCTCAATCTGCATAGCCATCACATCTTCATAACAAGGCCTGTCAGCTTCAAAGAATACCCCAAACGGCCGTGGAAAATATCCACCCGATTTTGTTGGATCATCAAACATCCTCACTAAGGTTTGTGCTTTATAAAAATCCTTATCATCATGTATCCAAAGGTCATCGGCAGTTACACCGTTGCCCAGTTCTACTACCACAGGTTTTAATCCTTCGAGTTTAATGCCCTTATTCTGAGTGGCACCAAATATCAATGGCTTGCCCTGTTCTAAAAACAAAGCTTCATCCGGTTTGGTTGATTTTTCTGTAAACAGTCCAAATGCCCCGTCATTAAAAATGTTGCAGTTCTGGTATATCTCAAGAAAGGAAGAGCCTTTGTGTTGATAAGAGCGTGTAAGCATTGCCTGCAAATGCTTAGGGTCGCGGTCCATACTCCGGGCAATAAAGCTGGCATCCGCCCCCATGGCTAATGCCAGTGGATTGAATGGATGATCAATACTCCCGAAAGGCGTGCTCTTGGTAATTTTATTGGGTTCTGATGTGGGTGAATACTGCCCTTTGGTCAACCCATATATCTGGTTATTAAACAACAACACATTCACATCAAAATTTCTGCGCAGCAAATGCATGGTATGGTTACCGCCAATGCTCAATCCATCACCATCGCCCGTAACTATCCACACACTCAGCTCGGGCCTAGTTGCTTTTAGTCCGCTGGCCACAGCTGTGGCGCGCCCATGGATACTGTGCATTCCATATGTATTCATGTAATAGGGAAAACGGCTGCTGCAACCGATACCACTAACGATCACAATATTTTCTTTCGGAATGCCCATTGCCGGCATGATCTTCTGTACCTGTGCGAGAATGGAATAATCTCCACAACCCGGGCACCAACGCACTTCCTGGTCAGTAGCAAAATCTTTGGCGGTTAACGTGGGTAGGGCTTGTGTCGCTGTTTCTGACATGGTCTTTAATTAGCAATTAAGAATTAGTAATCAGCAATTTAACGCTGATTTTAATATTTATCAAAATACCTGTTCAAAATCCTTGTTTATTGTGAAATATTAACGGATTAACTACTAACTACCTTGTAATTCTTCCTAATATTCAGCCGCTCACCGGGTATGTGGTATTACTATAGTGCCACCCACAATATTGGCCACAGCGAATATCTCGTACATTTCTTCTGTATTCACGCCCAGTTCATGGCTTTTACCCAAATGGTATTTGATACAATCATCGGAGCGCAAAACCATACTCGCCACCAGGCCCAGCATTTCCTTGGTCTTTTTATCGAGAACACCCTCATCGTAGGTATTGGTATCCAGGTTCCATAAGCGCTTCATCACCAGGTTATTCTTGCTCAGGATTACCTCGTTCATTTTTTCTCGGTATTCGTTAAACTCGGTTACTAATTGACTCATATGACAGATTTAGCAGGAAAAAATACAAAAGCCGTTCTGACTGCTTACCATTTCTTTGTATTTTACTTCCCCAAATTAATATGTTATGAAGAAACTACTCCTGCTGCTGTCGATATGTACAGCCCATCTATTATTTGCACAAAGCAATAATGAACTGATCAAAGTAACCGATATGTTGAAAATAAAACAGCTAAGCGGCGTTACCATCAGTCCGGATGGAAGCAACGCCGCTTTTGTGGTAAACAATATTGAACCAGATGGGGATATCAAATGGGAATTTAAATATACTAACCAGATTTACATTGTTTCAACCGACGGTTCTGCGCCACCCAAAGCACTTACCGCAAAAGAAGCTGCCTCGCAACCTACCTGGAGTCCCGATGGCAAAAAACTGGCTTTTGTAAGGGCGGTAGATGGCAAGCCACAGGTATTCATCTTATCATTCGACGGTGGTGAACCCATGCAATTAACCAAATTCAAATACGGTGCAGCTGCCCCTAAATGGAGTCCTGATGGTAAAAAAATACTTTTCTCATCAGGCATTACCCTGAAGGAATTATTAAAAGATGCCGACCTCAATCCCAAAAAAGAAGTTCCCAAATGGCCCTACGAAAAACCTGGCTTTTTCAACAATAGCCAATTTCAAAGCAGCACCGCAAAAGCTGATCCTGATGGAACGCTGGAAGAGATCAGGGCTTATTTAGACAATAATGCCAACGATAAAAAAGCCAAAGTCATTACCAAACTTAATTTCCAGGAAGAATCTACTACTAGTTCTGAAATATCTTTCAACCATTTTTTTATTGTGAATACAGATGTAGACGCACAACCTATTTCTGTTACGCACGGGTTTTATCGTTTTAATGCGGCGGAATTTACACCCGACAGTAAACAACTGGTCATTACCGGTGATTTAGATTCTGCCCAACACCCCGACAGGTCTTTAGAAAGTGAAATATTTATCGCCAGTGCCGATGGCTCTAACCTTAAATTATTATTGGGTGAAGAAGGCAAATCTTATAACAGTGCTAAACTATCCCCCTCTGGAAAATGGCTGGCATTTCAATATGGCAATACTTCTTTTGTAGATATTCCCGCATTGGGTATTATGCCGGTTAATGGAACAACAAAAGATATTATTACCATTCCATTCGACAGGAATAAAGGGAATATTTTATGGAGCAATGATGAGAAATATCTCTACTTCGCCGCCCAAAGCAATGGCGGAGCACCTATATATCGGGCAGATATAAGCACCAGACAGGTAGAAGCTTTATCAGACTTTAATTCCGGCATCAGCAGTTTCGACCTGAAAAATAATAAGCTTGTTTTTGTAAAAACCGAAGTAGCTAATCCATTCGAATTATATGTATCAGATGCAAGTGGTAAAAATGCAATTCGCATCAGCAGTTTTAATGACGACTGGATCAAAACCAAAAAACTCAGTTACCCTGAAAAGAAAAATTTTGTAAATGAAAAAGGGTTAACGGTTGAATACTGGGTAATGAAGCCTGCTAATTATGAAGCAGGCAAAAAGTATCCCACCATCCTCGATATCCACGGCGGCCCAACGGCTATGTGGGGACCGGGTGAGAGTTCTATGTGGCATGAGTTTCAATATTATTGCGCCAAAGGGTATGTGGTAGTATATGGCAATCCCCGTGGCTCGGGCGGTTATGGCGCAGAATTTTTACGCGCCAACATCAACAATTGGGGAACAGGGCCAACAGCTGATGTATTGACTTATTTAGATAAGGCCGGTGCCGATGGTTTTATTGATACATCGCGTTTGGCCGTAACCGGTGGTTCGTATGCCGGCTATCTGGTGGCATGGATTATTAGTCACGACCAGCGTTTCAAAGCAGCCTGCTCACAGCGTGGCGTATATGACCTGGGCACTTTCTTCGGTGAAGGAAACGCCTGGCGTTTAGTGCCTAATTATTTTGGCGGTTATCCGTGGGAACCTGCTACCAAAGCCATTATTCAAAGAGAATCGCCCATAAATTATGTGCAGGATATTTACACGCCTTATCTTATTTTTCATGGAGAGAATGATTTGAGAACAGGTGTGATTCAGGGTGAAATGCTATACAAAAGTTTAAAGGTATTAGGTAGACCAGTTGAGTATGTAAGACATCCCGGTGGCACACACGAGTTAACCAGGAGCGGCAATAACCGTCAACGCATTGACCAGATGTTACGCACGATGGAGTTTTTTGAAAGGTTTATCAAACATTAATTGTATATTTTTAATTTGGGAAATTTTGGAATCACAACCACAAAAAATCAATTCCGGAATTTTCCAATCAAAAAATTAAAAAATCATTTCACGCTCTTCAACCAATCCACAATCCCTAAGTGCACTTTCTTTGCAACATCCTCCTGGAATTGTGATTTAAGAATTTTCTTTTCATCTTCTTCATTACTCATGAACCCGATTTCAACCAGGCTGTTTGGAAAATCGGTGGGCGCACTCAAAGCAAAATTAAAGCTGCCTATATTTCCAAATTCACTTAGTTTCAATTCCAGCATCCTGTTTAAAATAGCCGTTGTAAGTGAACGGAAACCAATGTGTTTGTAATAAGTACTCACCCCCTGTACCTGCGGATTCTGGCTCGAATTCAAATGCAGGCTGATTAACAGATCAGGGTTTTGCTCCAGCAGAAGTAGTACCCGGTCCTTGTTATCCAAAGTAGTGTCTGCGGTACGGGTCATGATTATTTTTTTCACGCCTTTGCTCTTCAGGTATCTTTCCAATGCTTTTGCAAAAAGTAAGGTATAATATTTTTCTTCGTATTTGGCATGTATCCCAGCGGTTCCAGCATTCGTTCCGCCATGGCCGGCATCTATTGCTACTTTCAGGTGACGTATATCTAGTTTTTCAGGCTGTCTTTTTATCCTCACTACCAATACTTTCCCTTTGTAACCAATGCTGTAGCCCCAATGTTGCCGGTGTTGCAATTCAATGGTAACCCTCACTACATCATCTTCTA
Organism: Chitinophagaceae bacterium; assembly: GCA_043717145.1. Lineage (GTDB taxonomy): Bacteria > Bacteroidota > Bacteroidia > Chitinophagales > Chitinophagaceae > Sediminibacterium. The sequence continues at coordinate 33,475 of JAYSXR010000155.1, forward strand.
CCTGGTTATAATACACATTCTTTACTTCTTTTAATGATTGCAGTTGTGTGATCCAGTTCGTATTGCTTTGTACACCGAAAATGTCTACCACGATCTTTGAGGGATTGATCTCCATTGAACTTTTATAGGGTAGCTTTTCTTCCATACTGATACCAACATAATCGAAAGCCGTATCTCCTTTTGCGCTGAATGAATTGGTGAGGTAATATTGTTTTTCTTTCTGGGCACTATCTGCTTTAATGGATGCTTTTTCAATGTATGCCGTATGGTATTTTGAAAGCTGCACATTGTACATATCTTTAGTGGAGTCAATTACCCGCAGCAGGATATTTGTATCAATATACCCCATCTTGGCTCCGCCCAGCCTGTCTTCACCCAAACCATAAAGGAGTGCGGGTAATTTGCCGGTAGACCTGGTCAAAATATAATGGGGCACCATATTTTGTGCGGCCGTTTGAGATAAGATCAAAACAAGGCAGGCGATAAGGGGGGACTTCATCAAATGAAGATAAAAATATAAAATCGATACATCAACTACTTATCAATAAAATAGGTGAACAGCAAAAATATAAGGTGTAAAAAGCCTCATTACTTTTTATCGTAATGAGGCTTTTTAGCAAGCAACCGTAAAACAAAAATCAAGTATATAAAAATTTAAATCAGAAATGATACCCGTCATCCGCTACCAGTTTATCCGATACCCTTCGTCTTGCATCCTTGGTATTAAACGGCTCTACTTTGGTAAAGCGTTTCAGGCCAATATGCATCATACGTAGTTCGTCACCATCGGAAAAACTGTTCAGGGCATCTTTGCCGGCTTTATTAATCCGGTCTGCGGCATCATACAGGTAGGTACGCATCATATCAGCCTGCAGGCTAACGGCAGCTTCGCTTTTTGTGTCTGTTAGTTTCATTACACGTAACAACGCACTTTCGGCATTGTAAACGTCTATGGCCATATCGGCTATATTCATCAGTATCTCCTGCTCCTTATCCAGCTGCATCTTCAATTTTTGTACTGCGGCACCGGCTACCATTAAGATGGCTTTCTTAAAATTAGCAATGTATTTACGTTCCTTTACAAATGACCCTTCTTCTTCAGAACCAAAATCGGGTATGCTCATCAACTCCTTCTGCACTGCCATAGCCGGACCCATCAGGTCCAGTTTTCCTTTCATGGCACGTTTTAGCATCATGTCAACTGTCAATAAACGATTAATCTCGTTGGTTCCCTCATAAATACGGTTGATCCGGCTGTCGCGATATGCTTTTGAGATCAGGTATTCATCACTAAAACCATTCCCGCCATGTATCTGAACACCTTCATCTACCACATAGTCCAATACCTCGCTGCCATATACTTTTAACATGGAACATTCAATCGCATATTCTTCAGCGGCCCCCAACAAGGCTTCTGCAAAGGTTTTACCGCTGGCCAATAATTCGTGTTCCTTATTATCTATCCATTTGGCTGTGCGGAATGTGGCACTTTCACAAACCCACATGCGTATGGCCATTTCTGCCATCTTATGCCTGATGGCACCAAATTTTGCGATAGGCATTTTAAACTGCTCCCTTGTCTTGGCATACTGAATGGAAATAGTTGCTGCCCTTTTCGATCCGCCTAGGGCCGCAGCACATAATTTGAGGCGCCCGATGTTCAGGATATTAAAAGCAATCAGATGGCCTTTACCGATTTGTCCCAAAACATTCTCCACCGGCACTTTACAATCCTGAAAATACAGTTGCACAGTAGATGATCCTTTTATACCCATCTTATGTTCTTCAGGGCCTTGCGTAAACCCTTCAAAACCGCGTTCAATAATAAAGCCTGTAAACTTATCGCCATCAACCTTCGCAAACACTGTGTAAACATCTGCAAAACCACCATTGGTTATCCAGCATTTTTGCCCGTTCAGGATATAATATTTTCCATCATCACTTAATTTGGCTGTTGATTTGGCACCCAATGCATCACTGCCACTGTTAGGTTCTGTTAAACCATACGCACCTTTCCATTCGCCGCTGGCTAATTTGGGGATGTATTTTTGTTTCTGTGCCTCGGTACCAAAATACAGAATGGGTAAAGAGCCAATACCCGTATGTGCCGCCACTGCCACAGAAAAAGAGTGCCCGCCACCGAGGCCTTCATTAACAATAGTAGACGTGATAAAATCCTTCCCAAGCCCCCCAAACTGCTCCGGAAAAGAAGTAGACAATAATCCCTGTTCACCGGCTTTTTTCAGCAATGATGGCATAAGGCCCGGTTCCAATTTATCAATCCGCTCAATAATGGGTATGATCTCTGCATCGAGAAACTGGATACACATATCCATCACCATATTTTGTTCTTCATTAAAATCTTCGGGAATAAATGTATCGAATGGAGTACTTTCTTTGATCAACCATTCGCCGCCCTGTAATGCTGTGGTTTGTTTTGTGGTTTCCATGATGGAAATTTTTATTAATGAAAAGATTTATTATTGTGAGTGGTGAGTAGTCACCATTCACGTCAAATTATCATACACTTGCTGAAACACGAGTTTTACCGTTTCTATATCTTCCTTATTAACACCTGTCAATGCCTCATTCATCGTTTGATTGGCAAGGTCTATCGTTTTATCCTGTAAATCTTTTGCCGCATCCGTTAAACAAACCAGGTTGATCCTTCTGTCGGATTTTGAAGCAACGCGTTTTACTAATTTTTGCTTTTCCAAATTATCAATTAATCGGGTGATGCTCGGCTTATCCCTGAAAGTGCGGTTGCATAGTTCCTGCTGACTTAAACAGTCTTCCTTCCACAAATGATACAAAACACTCCATTGTTCGATAGTAATCTCAAGTCCTGACTGGCGAAAATTTTTCTGTAACCGCCTGGCCACAGCAGTAGAAGCCATGCCGTTGATCACGCTGTATAATTCTCCTCTTTTAAATTGGTTGTTTGGCATATAGTTAGTTATGCAACTAATTTTCAAAATAAGTTCGTTTCTTTGATATCACCAAGAATAAACCCCTAAACTTTAAGAATAGCCTGTGGAAGACCATTTTATCACCTTTCGCAGGTCCAGCATCCATTATAACCGGATGGGTAACGGCCCCGAATGGCTTTTTTGTTTTCATGGTTATGGGGAGACCGGCCGCTCGTTCGAGGTCTTTGCGGCATTATTGGGAAGTAACTATACATTAATAGCACTTGACTTTCCCTTCCATGGACAAACCAATTGGAACGAGGGATTATTGTTTGATACAATGGATCTTATCCAAATTATTAACCTGATTAAACCTGCAGATCAGCCAATCAGCCTGTTGGGTTATAGCATGGGTGGAAGGGTAGCTTTACAGTTATTACAAACCATTCCCAACCAAATAAAAAGAATTGTGTTGGTTGCACCAGATGGTTTGCACAAGAACAAATGGCAATGGCTTTCTACCAAAACCAAACCAGGCAACCTGCTTTTCGCCTACACAATGCGTAAACCTTATTGGATGATGCGATTACTAAATATGGCAGCTAAGCTGGGCTTGTTCAATAAAAGTATCCTCAAATTTGTACATTTCTATTTAGATGATGCAGAACAACGCTCAATCCTATACCGACGCTGGACCACGATGCGTAATTTCAGTCCCAATTTGACTTTACTCAAAACCATCATCATACAAAATAAAATACTCGTATCTATTGTCTTTGGCAGGTACGACAGGGTGATTATTAGCAAGCATGGCTATGCCTTCAGCAAAAATGCAGATGATTATATTAAAGTGATAGAGATAGAAGCAGGACATCAAATGTTAAGAGAAAAATATTTACCACTAATAGCGCAGCTGTTAGTTATGTGAATCGTGAGTTGTGCGAAGTGAGTATATTTTTTTTATGCACGTAACTTTACTCACCATTCACGACTCACCACTCGCGATTCCTCCTCAGTTCAATAATATTAGCTTTCTTTGTCGGCATGTACATCATAGGCATCATTATCACCGCCATTTTACTTTCCGGATATTGCCTGCTGATATTGCAGTACCGGAAATGGCTCCTGCGTCTGCCGTTGTTCCAGGTAGACAAAAAAGGAACAGGGCCCTCAACTCATTTCTCCATTATCATTCCCGCAAGAAATGAAGAAGCTAATATCCGGGATTGTTTATCATCGGTTTTACAACAACAATATCCTTCCGCATTATTTGAAGTGATTGTGATCAACGACCATTCCACGGATCAAACAGAAAGTATCATAGGCAATATGCAGAAGGCTCACAGCAACTTACAACTCCTCAATCTAAAGGATCATTTACAGGGAAAACAATTGAATGCCTATAAGAAAAAAGCCCTTGAACTGGCTATTGCCCAAAGCCAAGGAAACTGGATCGTGACCACTGATGCGGATTGCCATGTTTCCCCCGACTGGCTCAAATCATTCAACGCATTTATCTGTGAGCAGCAACCGGTGTTTGTAGCAGCACCGGTAATGTTTACCAATAATGGTTCTTTGATATCTGTATTTCAGTTACTGGATTTTATGAGCCTACAGGGTATTACTGCCGCTTCGGTATCTGCCGGGTACCATACCATGTGTAATGGGGCTAATATCGCGTATAAAAAAGAAGTGTTTTATGAAGTGGGGAAGTTCAGGGGCATTGATCAAATTGCCAGTGGGGATGATATGTTGTTAATGTATAAGATCAAACAGAAATATCCAAACAGGCTCGGCTACCTGTATTGCCACGAATCTATTGTAACCACGGCACCTATGAAGGACTGGAAAAGTTTTTTTAATCAACGAATCCGCTGGGCAAGCAAGGCTGATAAGTATGGGGATAAAAGCATTTTTTGGGTATTGGCACTGGTCTATGCCCTCAATATGGTACTACTGGTATTACTGTTAATGAGTCCGTTTGTAGAGAACGGTTTCACCAACTGGTTGGATTTGATGATAGTCAAAACATTGATTGAATTAAGTTTTATGATACCCATTGCCCGTTTTTATCAACAAACAAGGACATTGATTTGGTTCCCCTTCATGCAACCATTCCATATCATATATACCGTGTTTGCCGGATGGTTTGGGAAGTTTGGTACCTACCAATGGAAAGGACGGACAGTTAAGTAAAACAATAGGTTTAATTAATATCTTCCGTTCCGGGCCACCATGCATAGATAATCAATGGTATCAGCGTAAAAAAAGCGAGGAAAAATGAAAAGAAGCGTTTCATAGATTTGGTTTTAGTAGTGGACAATAATTATTTGTATCCGTTTAATGGCTAATGCATGATTTCGGCAAAAAATCCATTCTGTGCGGTAAACGCATTATTTCTTAATTTTCAATTGTGTTACAAAGCAGTCAAACCTCCGCATTCACCAAAAGATTATTCAAAAACAAAGGCAGTTCCTTTGGTTTGATACAGATCTTACTCAGTATGCTGCTTGCCCTTTTCTGTTATTTTATTTCTCCCGATTCCTCGCCCAATGCCAACCGGATGATTCCTGAGATTGGAAGTAAAAAACCGGGTTTTACTATTTTCCTTTTACGTATCAAACGGGATAGGTTAATAAAACAGGCCGGTTTTTTTGAACGCTTGCTAAACGGAACCGCAGAGTCATATCAGTACGTTCCCATTAGTACTTACACTACAATAAAGGATAGTATTATCTTTCAAAAATTTGTAGATGAAGGCATAGTAGAAAGAAAATCAATCCATATTTCACTAACAGCTGAGCCGCCCGTTATTCAAACAACTTATTACCTGGGTACCGATAAATTTGGAAGAGATATTCTCAGCCGCCTCATTATTGGTGTTCGTGTAAGCTTAAGTGTAGGATTAATTGCCGTAGTCATTTCATTAACCATTGGTATTTTATTAGGGGCCATTGCCGGTTATTTCAGGGGATGGGCCGATGAGCTGATCATGTGGTTCATCAATGTAATCTGGAGCATCCCTACGCTATTATTGGTGTTTGCCATTACCTTGGCATTAGGTAAAGGTTTCTGGCAGGTATTTATTGCCGTGGGATTAACGATGTGGGTGAATGTGGCAAGATTGGTAAGGGGACAGGTATTGGCGGTGCATGAACTGGAATATATAGAAGCCACAAAAGCATTGGGTTATTCCGATATGAGGGCCATTTTCCGACATGTCCTTCCCAATATACTTGGGCCGGTAATGGTGATCGCTGCCAGTAACTTTGCCTCCGCCATTGTAATTGAAGCGGGGTTAAGTTTTTTGGGTGTTGGCGTACAACCTCCGCAACCCAGTTGGGGCCTGATGATCAAAGAGAATTATAATTTCATCATTACACATAATCCCATGCTTGCCCTCGCACCCGGTATTGCCATCATGTTGTTGGTATTGGCATTTAACCTGGTAGGGAACGGATTGAGGGATGCGTTGAATGTGCGTGGGAAAATTTAGGGAATACTGAATATTGAACAGGCAATTTTGAGTGGTGAAGTGAAACAATATCGCTGTCGAGAAAATTAATATTCAATATTCGTCTCTTCGGTATTCTGCAGTAAGCATCTTTTTTTCTTCATAACTCTTCTCCTGCAGCAGCACAATCATTCCTAAACATAACCAGAATAAACTTCCGATCTTATCGGTTTCGATCATATCGCTCAGGCAATTGATTACACCAATCATGGTAAGAATAATTCCCACCGTTAAGGCAACTGTTCTGTAAAACCGGCTTTGCAACTGGTGATATAGTTTTTGTACATGTAATAACATTCCGAAATACAATACACAAAATAATACCAGGCCAATAATACCCTGCTCGAGGGCAGTTAGTATAAAATAATTATGTACAGTAGAGTGTTCCGTATTATTACTTACCCATGTTTCAAAACGGTTAACTGTATATGGCCTGTAATGGAGATAAAAAGAATTCGGCCCGAAACCTGTAACCGGTTTATCAGCCAGCATTCGTGCGCCTGCTATCCACCGGTAAAACCTTTCAGCGGTAGAAACATCCTTCATATCCACCGTAGCCAATATATGCTCACTAAAATCTGTATGAAAAACAGTGTGGTCATGGTCAGGTGCAAAACGCATGTAGTTTTTATTAGTCACCAACCAGGCAGTAGAAAAAATAATACCTAATACTGCGAGCACAATTAATTTACCCATTATTTTTTTTCTGATCACCCAAAATACTGCAGTACCTGCCAGCAACGCAAACCAGGCACCTCGGGAATAAGAAAAAAACAGACCAGTTAATCCGATAAGCAACCCATATTGTATCCATTTTTTATGGGGATGCTCTGTGGGTGTTAATTTCCATACACACCAGCCAACCGGCAATAAACAAACCAGCATGGAAGAATAATTTACATGGTTCCGGAAGAAAGGGGCCAGCGTTTTGTAAATACTTTCAAATGAAAACCCGTAAAAAGCATGTCGCACCAGCGTTTGTAACACGACCAGCAGCATGGGTATCAATAAACACACAGCCATTTTCTGTATCCGTTTTTGCGAATTTAAAATTACCTGCGGCAGCACCACTAACGGAATGATATACCATATTTTAGCTAATAGGTATTTTACAGATAAAGCAGGTTCGACTGCATTCACGCAGGTAATCATTATCCATACAAAATAGCTAACTAATACAGCCAATAATGGGTGTGTTATTAAAGAATAAGGAAACCATTTGGGCTGATGAATGATTTTTGCCAATACCATACCGGTTAGTACCATGAGTGCTAATTCATCGGGAAAATCCAGTCCAAGTTGTGGCGTAACAGATAGTTCTGTAGATAAAGGCAATACGATTAAAAGCAACCAATATAATTGTTCTGTTTGCGTAACTACATATGCAAAAACCGATGGAAAAAGTATCCATATAAAAGGAAGAAGCAATAACCATGGCTCCTGCAGGGTAATCGCTAATACGCCAGTTATTAAAAAAATAAAAAATGATATAAGCAGCTTGCGGTGATATGGCGATACTGTTGTTAGCATATCACACCATATTTTTTCTATCATTGAGCAGCAGCAGCAAGCAACTAAAAATAAATCCGGCAATCAACGCCACAAAAATAATCGCTGCTTTATCGGGCCTTTCTGCTTTCGCAGCGGGTACCCCAGGTTCCATCACATATAAAACTGCAGGCTTTGTTGCAGCAGCCAGTTTAAATTCAGCAGCCGTTTTGCGGTATTGTTTGATCTGTTCTAATATGGTTTGCATGTTTGCCATCCCCAGCTCGTGTTTGCCCCCGGCTGTTTTAACTGTGCTGTCGCTCAATAACCGGTAGTCTTGCTCCATTCCGTTTATTGACATAGTTAGTTTTGAATACGTCAGCTCATAATTTTTTTGCCAGATAGCCCCTTCCGTTTCTTCAATAATAGCCACCAAACGGTTTACGATCGCCGCTGAAAGTTCTTTGTTTTTTGTCCATGCTATAATTTTTAACTGTGCCTGTTCTGTTTTCTGAATGCTCAGGTCTTTACGTAAATGCAAAACAGCTTTTCGCCTTAGTATGGGCAAACTATCCGTACCCAGTTGATAGTAGGTAATTAAAGAAAATTCATCTACCAGTTTTTTATAAGTGGTATCCATATCGGCAATACCATATATACGGTCAAGGTCATCGCCCGATCCGAAATAAGAGTACAAGCTTTGAATATGATCATTAAATAGCCTCGCCTTATCCGCTAAAACAGGGTTGGCAGATACTATAGTTGCCGCAGACCGGAAATGTTGTGGCACCAGAAAAACCGTTACAGTTGCCGCTACCCCGGTTACCAATACAAAAAGCAAAATGCTTGCCCATCGCCTTTGCAGTAAGGCTGCTGTTTCTTTGAGGTTAAAAGAATTATTTGGCATAGACATTGAAAATACAATTTTATTCGCTTGCTGGTTGGTACATAAATTCGGAGAAGGTGAATCGTGAGTACTTTTTTCTTTATCCAATTCACAACTCACTATTAACATCAGGCTTGCTGGGCCACCACCACATTCCTGTCAAGGCTTTCTTCGAGTGAAATAAAGGTTTCGGTTCGTTCTATTCCTTTAATTTTCTGCAGTTCATCGTGCAAAACAAAACGTAGTTCCTGAATATCTTTACAAACGATCTCTGCAAACATGCTGTAATTGCCCGTAGTGTAATTCAGGCGCACGATCTGCGGTATTTTTTTTAGTTCTTTGGCAACAATATCGTATAAAGAGCTTTTTTCTAGATATACGCCGATAAATGCAATCACATCATACCCCAATGATTTAAGATCTACTGATAATCTTTTACCTTTTACTACCTTTAGTTCTTCCAGTTTCTTAATCCTTACATGGATGGTGCCTCCGGATACAAATAGTTTCTTACCCAGGTCGGCATAAGAAATTTCAGCATTCTCCATCATTTCCTGGATGATCTGAAAATCTAATTTGTCAAGATTCAGTTTAGCAGACATTTTGGTATAATTTTTAAATATTATTCAATAATATACTAAATTTATTATACATTTTCTATATTATGAAATAAATTATTGAATTATATATAACGATTAAGGAAATTGTCCTAACATTGTATTGTTAACAACAACAAGCTACCTTAAACGGCGGATAAAAGAGTTCTTATATACTGTGGGGTGATGAAATTTTTGGCAGACATGCCCTCTTGTCTCGGGGGTGAGGATAACAGGACAAACGTAGTGTAGAGCCGGACCGGTAGCAATACCGGTTTCGACCAGGGTCGACCACTGAACTTTGCGCTATAGCTAACTGCCTCGTGGAGGTTCGATCCCTCCCCCTACAGCCTTTTTAATGTGCAATGCGTTGTAAATCAATAATTTACAACGCATTTTTTATATCTGGGGTACGCAATGGGGTACAGATTTATTACAAATCATGGCATGCAAAAGGTCGTCGGTTCGGCCCCGATACTCTCCACTAGATAATCAAAGACTTACAAACGGTTTTCTTTATGGCGAACTTTAAGTCATCAGCTTTGAATGATTCTATGTGCTTTAGTGAGAGATTACCGGTTCTGCCATCCGGTAATATTTCTACTGCCACCATTAATGCATCCTTTGTTTCGGTACTTCTTCCAACTGCGGAAGAAAAGC